>NZ_CP022994.1 GCF_002278075.1 Paraburkholderia aromaticivorans
GAGCTTCGAGAAGCTGCTGGGGCGGCAGCCTTCCGAGAAGGAGATTCAAAGCCTGTATCGCGTGAAGAACGCGCTCAACATTCGCGATAACGATGCGCTTTGGCTCGTGTTGATGGCGCTGGAGTCCTACGACACGCTATATCGGAAGTATCCGGGGATGATCTCCGATCAGGTCGGCAAGATCCTCGACGAACAGCGGGCGACAATGGCGGCGATCGCTGATGCGGAGACGAAGAAGGCGCTCGGAACGCTCGCCGACGCGGTAAGCAAGACGAGCGAGCGGGTTGCTGTGCGCCTCGTCGACGCGTCGCGGTGGCTGTCGTGGGGATGGGCATGGTTCGCCTTCGCGGCATTCGGGTCGCTGTGCGTGTTCGTGGGCTTCGTGCTGGGCAGTGGACGCCTTCCCTATTGGGCAGGTCCTGCGCCGGGCGACGGTCCGTTGGTAGCGATCTTGGGGGCGTTGGCGCGCACGCCGGCGGGGTGGCTCGCCGCGGCCGGTGGCGCAGCGGCGGCGATCGGCGCTGCGTGGCGCGCGAGAGACGACCTGAAGGCCGGGAGGCGGCTCGGGCTGCTTGCCGCCTGCCTCGGCTTGCTTGCCGCGTCAGCGGCCTTTCTGTGGCCTGTAGTGGCGGTTTGGAAGGTGCTCTAAGGTTTGGCTCAGGGTTTCAGCGGACGGACGGCATAGTCCTTGACGACGACGCCGCGCGCAGAGCCTGCATTGACGAGCGTATCCGACACCCATACGGTTTTGTGTTCGAGCCGGCGAATGTGCCCACGCCGGATGTGCGCCTTCGGGCTGGCGTGCTGCCCTCCCTTGCCGCGACCATCGGCGGCATTGCTCGGCCGCACGGCCAGCACCCGATAGTCGAAAAACGGCACCTTGCCGTTTTGCTCCCGCTTTTTGTTCAGCTTCGCCGGGGCTTCCAGTGTCGGCGCTTCGATGTTCGCGCAGTTGACGACACATCCGGTCTGGATCAGGGCCTGGATCTCGTCGCGAGCGTTGGCCAAGGTCTCAGAGTGGACGGCCCGGAGCGAACCGAGTTGCTGAACGTCGAATTCGTACCGCTCGGGCAGGATGACAAAGGGCGAGACCTGAAACTGACGCATCTTGCGAGCGGACAGCCCGGCCTCGCGTAGGGGCTCGTTGAGCAAGCGGGTACGCTCGTCGGCCTGTTCGGGCACGTAGGCGCTGAGTTCGTTGGAATGCGGCACAAAGGCACCGCCTGGCGCGAGTTGCCATTGATCGGCGTCGGTCCAGTAGATCGGAATGACGCACACCCCGCCGTCCGGTTCGCTCAGCAAGTGCTCAGTACCGGGCAGAAGCGCCGCGACATCCTCGTCGAGCTCGACGCACAAGGCGATGCGCTTCGGGCAGCGCAGGATACCCTTGTCGCCGCCTTCGCCGTCGGGCAACACCCACGGCGCTTCCAGCGCGGCGACGGGATGCGGTAGCCGCATGCTGTCGATGTGAACCTGCCGGAGCTCGCTGACGTCGATGAGATCGGCGCAGTTGGGCAGCAGGTACTTGACGCCGATACGCAGGAGGTGCGCGACGGCCTCGTAGCCTGCGCGCATGCCCGGCATGTCGCGGCGGATAGTCGGGATCAGCCGCTCGAATTGCTCGAGCGCGTGTGTGCTGTAGTTGAGGCGCTGAACGTCTTCAGACATGGCGGTACAAGGTCAGTCGATGAGAAATCGGGTGCGGTCTTGCTCGCGAATCCATCGCGGCACGTTTCCACGGCCGCACCACTCTTGCCCTGTGGCCGGGTCGCGATAGCGAGCGGGCAACGCGTTCACTTGGTAGGCGCCGCGGCGGCCGTTTCTGCCGACGAGATCCTTGTGCTTGATGCCGTAAGTGTCCATCAGGCCGTGGATGGTCTCGATCGCGTGGACACGCTCGCGCGCCCGTGCCTGCTCGATCCGCTTGTCGAGCTCCGCAAGTTCGGAGAGAAGCTGCTGGTAGATGGTAAGTCGCGCGGGCGGATTCGTCATGCCTTCGGCGTCCGCTTCGTGGGCGACAGATCCTTGATGATCGTGCGCAGGTCGACCACTTGAGCCTTGGCGGCATCGAGTTCGCCCGACGTGCGCGCGAGCTGCTCACCGGCCGCTCTCGCCTCCTTACGCGCCTGTGCCGCCTCTGCCTCGCGTTGCTGAACCTTCTCCAGCGCACGGTGGATCTCGTCGGCGGTACGTTTGCGCACATCGGCCAACTGCTCGGACAGCTTGTCGCGCTCGGCCTCGGCCTTCGTAGCCGCCCGCTGCGAGTTAGCGAGTTCCTGCGCCAGCTCCTTGTCGCGACGGCGCAACTCATCGATCTCACGCCGCGCGGCTTCCTTCTCCGCACCGTGCTTCGCCTCGGCTTTCGATGCCTTCTCGCGCTCGTCGGCGAGCTCGCGTCGCGAGGCAGTCAGCTCGGCGCGAACGCCGTCGACGTCGGTTCGCGCCCGCTCGAGGTCTTTCTCAAGACGGTCGACGAGCGCCGCCTTTTCGCGAGTCTCGGTGGCGGCCACGTGCGCCTCCTGCTGGGCCGTGCGCAGTTGCTCGCCCAAGGCGGACCGCTCCTCCTCGAGCTGCGCGGCCCTACCCTGCAGGCGGGTGAACTCCTCGACCGTGCGTTCGTGCTCGGCCGCAAGGGCTTCGTACGCATCCGACTGCTCGGCCGACAGGCGCGCCAAGTCGCTCTTTTCGGCCTCGAACGCGGCCCGCGCCGATTCTAGGGCATCGTTGGCCAGCCGCTGCGCGACTTCCCATATGTGGTTACCGAACCCCGTCATCGCGTCATGCAACTCGGCGGGAAGCGGCTCACGCACGCTCTGCACGAGCATCCGCTGCTTCTGCCGCCACTCCTTCAATGCCTCGACCACATAGTTCATGCCGGCGCGCGCGCGCTGACGCACTGCGTCGACGTTCGGAAACTCGCCGTTTTCGGCGTACAGATCGTCGGCGGCAGCGAAAATGCGGTCTTTCAGTTCCTGATTCATACGTGCCTCACGGGGTCCGCGTCGGTTTAGTGGTAGGAATAATAATAACACTACTATTATTACTACTCAATGAACAAAAAATGTGTACATGAATTCATGCGGCTCGGCGAAGCGCGCGCAGAAGGTCGGCGGCGGCCGGAGGCATGACGGCATTGCCCAGCAGGTGCATGGCGCTGCGCCGGTTCAACGGCAAGGCGAACGTCGGCCGAAATCCGCACGCGCGTTTCGCTTCCCTCGGGTGGAGCATCCGCATACGGTCGCCGTCGATGATGGCCCAGCGGTCTACCGTGGTTATCGTGCCGATCGGGCGGTCGATTGAGCGGCCGGTAAGGCCGGAACCGTTGCCGTAGTACGGCGCGACGAAGCGGTCGCCGAAGGCGCGGCGTCCGGCTGCGATCCGGGCCAGTGTGTTAGCGCTGCGCCCCGGCTTGTCGATCCTGCTCCAGCCCGGCGCATCCCACTCGATGACGTCGCGAATGGGCCTGTGGTCCCGCAGGGGAAGCTCGAGGCCGATGGGTGCGGCCGACCTGGTGCAGACCAGGAACAGCCTTTTGCGGTGCTGCGGAACGCCGTGGTCCGCCGCATCGATGATGTACGACGCGATCGCGTAGCCGAGCAGGCGCATCGCATCACGCCACGCTGGATAGAGCGCCCAGCGCTCAAAGGCGGGAACGTTTTCCACAACAATGAAGGGTGAGCGGTGATATTCGGCGCAAGCGACGACGGCCCATGCCGTCGACCGCAGTGCATCGTGATGCGCCTTTTCCTTCCCTCGAGCGGGGCTGTGCCCCTGACAGGCGGGAGCTGCGAGCATGAGGTCGTGCGTCGGCACCGTACGCCAGTCCGCCTGCTGCAGATCCTGACAGGCGTGCTCGGTTTCGGGATGGTTACGTGCGTGATATTCGCACGCCAGCGGCCAATGATTGCCGGCCCATACGACACTGCAACCGGCCATGACCGCACCCTCAGTGAAACCACCGGCGCCGGAGAACAGGTCGATCGCTCTCATTGTGCCGCGCCCTCTTCCACAATCGTCATCGACAAGCCCTCGATCAGCAACGCGTTGTCGCGAACGAGCGTGCGCTTGCCGAGATACTGATGACGGATGCTCTCCCAGCCGGGAATGTCGGTGCGCTCAGTCGTCCAAACACCTCGGAAATCGGCGTGAACGCGGTCATACTCGGCGCGTGTGATCGTAACCATGAATGCTCCTAGACGGATGTGGAAGATCCCGCTGGAAGCCGGTAGCCGCCGACTCCCAGCGAGCAATGTCAGGCGTCGCCGTCGGCTCCGCAGTGGCAGCAATAGCACCGACCCTCGCCGAAATAGCTGTCGTCGTCGCCGCCGTAGGCCGACCCGCTGTAACTCCACTTGTGGCCGCGTTCCGTGGCGCACTCGAACTGCTCTAGCGTGAGCCCTTCATCGTCGTGGATATAGCGCTTGATCGTCAGTGCGCGAATCGTCGGATACTCGCGGCGCAACTGCTGGTATTCCGCGGCCACTTCTCCGAATGCGATCGCTTGCGCGAGGGTTCGTACTTGCATCGTCGCTCTCCTTCCGGTTGGCTCTACTGCATGGACCTAGTATAGCTTACATACGTACATACGTAAATACGTAATTGCGTAAACATTTGGATGGGTGTTGAGGCATGGCAGACGGTCAAGGGGACGCCCGGAAGCCGCAGCGGAGCGCAGAGCTGGCCGCAGGCCAGGTCGAGCACCGAACGGGTGAGGACGGCAGCGCAGCGGCCCTTGACGGGCTGGCGTGCCGGGATAGACGCTCCAGTCGAGGGTGTGGGGGAAAGGTTCATCTCCCCCGCACCCTTGACGACAGAGGGCGACTCGCTCCTTCCCGCAGGGCGGGAAGGCGGGGGATGGGTGGGTGCGGCCGCCGGCGGCGGCTTAGGCGTCTTCGGCCGCGTCACGTGCCAGTTGCGTCGCGTCGACTAGGTTCAGGCCGAGCTCGTCGCGGAAGTACAGCGCAACCTGATGGATTGCGCCATTGTGGTTGTACTCGGCGCGGCGAAACTCAAGGTACTTGTCCGTTGCGCGGCGCAAGGTATTGAGGTCAAAACTCGGGTTCGCCTTACCCTGACACGCGTCTGCGAGGGCTCGCGCCTCAGCGGCCCACGGCGTTGCCCCCTCTTCCCCCGCCGCGTTGCGCAAGAAATGAGCTGCGTCTTGCCAGTCGCCGGCCGCAATGGCTTTCCATGCGAGCTGACAACGCTTCACTTGTGCGTCAGGCGCGTCGAGCAGCAGTTCGTAAGCCGTTTTCATATCGCCCCTCTCCATATTGTCTGAGCCACCTGCCAACCGTAGCGGGAGCGGTTAGTCAGTTGAACCGCCCGCCCTTGGCCACGGCTTCGGCCTTCAGTTTGGCGATGCGAGCTTCGGCTTCGGCCAGGTCGGGGCCGGCAAGGTCTTCGTCGAGAATCGAGTTCTCGATCATGGTCCATGCGTCGCACTGCGGGCACAATTGCTGATTCGTTCCCGCGATATCGCGCGTAAGTCGGCCGCACGAACGGCAATTGAACGTTGTGCTGTTCTTGCGAAAGTGGCGTTCAGCCATGTCTTCCTCCTGTAGCAGTAGTCGTTGATCAGGCGACATAGAGGAACGACAGCAGCGCGTCGAACCAAGGCGTCCCGTCCAGTTTGTCGTCGGTGCTGAACTCGACACCCTTGTCGCCAAGCGGGCGTGTACGCTTGGGCAGCTCGTATTCGCCGAATGCGCGACCACTCACCGTGTTGTAGAGGGCGGTCACGTAGACGCCGCCGTGCTCGAAGCCAAAGCGGATGTGATCGCTTCCCTCTTCGAGGTACTTGCGCGACTGACACGGAAAGCCCTCGCGATCGCAGGCGGCAATGAGTTCCTCGCCGGTAATGTGGCGCTTGAACTTCCTGATCTCGGTTTGCATGTGTTGCTCCTAGACGGTTGGGAGGTAGGCCGGGGACTGGTAGCCGCCAGTGGTTCCGGCCGGGATGCGGTGAGGCGTGGCCGTCACTGCATGGGATCTATTATAGTCTGATTACGTACATACGTAAATACGTAATTGCGTAAATATTTGGCTGGGGGGTTCGGCATGTCAGGCGGTCAAGGGGACGCCCGGAAGCCGCAGCGGAGCGCAGAGCTGGCCGCAGGCCAGGTCGAGCACCGAACGGGTGAGGACGACAGCGCAGCGGCCCTTGACGGGCTGGCGTGCCGGTGCAGACGCTCCAGTCGAGGGTGTGGGGGAAAGGTTCATCTCCCCCGCACCCTTGACGACAGAGGGCGACTCGCTCCCTTCCCGCAGGGCGGGAAGGGCGGGGGGATGGGTGGGTGGCCGCCGACGGCGGCCCTGCCCCGCTCTGCTGCCCGTAGGTATGAAAAAGCCGCCCGTGGGCGGCCTTTACTGAATGTCCGGGTACATACGTAATTACGTACACTGCGCCTTCTCTACCCTCCACCGGATCGGCGGTTCATACGTGTCTGCATGGTCCGATTCCGCAGCCGAAACGGCTCCAATCATCGAGATGATCGACAGCGAGCCAAAGGCAATATTCTTCTCCATCCCGTTCGCCCTATTCGGTTCAAATTACGTATGTACATGCGTGCGTACATACGTAATTACTTCTTGTGTGCCCAATAGAACTCGAGCGCCTCGTCGATGATGTCGGATTCCGTGACCCGACGACCCTCTGCTTGCGTACGGTGAAACGCATCCTCCTTCAGCTTCGTCTCGAAGGTCTTGCGGATACGAATGGTCTTGTTGGTCCGCTCGGGCACTGCCGGGACCGTAGCCGCGGCAGTGCCCGGCGCCGTCGATTGAGATTCGACCGCACCTTCGCTGCCGCCGCCACGGAATTCCTCTAGAGAAGGCTTTCTCTTCATGCTTTCACCTCTTGGTAGAACGCGACCATTTCGGCCACGGCTTGGCTATCCTTGCCAATTTCCTCAACCGTGCAGCCCTCGCTGGTAGCGCGGCGGAACGCCACGCGCTCACACACGCGGGCATTGAGCACGTCGAGTTTGTTTTCCTGCAGAAATTCGAGCATTTCCTTCCCGTCCTTGGTCCGGGGATCGATGCGCGTAAGCAGGATCTTCACGCGCAGCTCGGGGTTGTAATCCTTGGCCAAGTCGACGACCTCGAGTAGATCCGTCATCGCAGCCGCGTCGAAGCCGGACGCGCCGACCGGGACGATCGCCAAATCGGCCAGCAGCAGCGCATTGCGGAGCCCCGGCGCGTCGCGACCGCCGGCGTCCACGACCGTGTGTGCGAACCCCTTCGACAGTTGCTTGCCCTCATCGAAAATGGCCTTGCCGCGCAGGCATGTCGTCGTCGGCGACGGCTTGCCTTTCACCGCCTCGCTGTCACGTCGCCATGCCGCCCATGTTGCCGCCGTCTCCTGCGGGTCGCCGTCGATCAGTAGGGTAGGCTCCGAACTGGCGAGATGCGTCGCCAGGTGAACAGCCGTCGTCGTTTTGCCTACGCCACCCTTGGTATTCACAACCGCGTATTTCATGGGTTTCTCCTTATCCGTACATACATGCGTATGTAATTACGTAATTATGCCTTAATGGCAGTCCGAAAGCAAACTGAAGCCGTTGATATGCACCTGGTCCGGCGGTCGGCCGACCTTCGCAGCAATCTCATGCTTCGCCTGAGCAAGCAGCAACAACTCGACGGTGTTCTCGTCGGCGCCGTCTCCTATAGCGAGTCGAACGGTATGCGCCTTTTCGTCGAACGATTGCGGGGTCCGATAGAAAACCCGGTATTCGCGTTCCATGACTCCCTCGTGCGAGCTACATAATGCCGTATTTACATACGTAAGTACGGCATTATCGGGTTAGTCTTCCTGCGAGATCTCGCGGGTAGGGAGGCGATTCAGCAGCTTCTTGGCGTGCTGAACTTCCATCCAGTTGCCCGCCGTCGGCGTCGAGCGCTCAAAGACGGTCATGACCATCTCGAGCGCATCGGCCAACTCGTGCGCAAAATCAGCGGCCTCGGCCATCTTCTTGAACTGCTCGACGGCCATCGACCGCCCTTCGGCCGTCCCCTCGGCATAGCCAGCGAGGAGAACGGGCAGCACACTGGCCCACGACATTTTCAGGTCAACGGTCAGCATCGCATGCCTCCCTCGTTTGGACTTCAGCGATACGCTTCTTGAGCCGGCGGATGTCGGCGTTGTTGTTGCGCAGAGCGGATTGAGGGAAGCCGACGCGCCCGGCGAAATCCTTGGTCTTGAGCTCGCCAATGTGTTCCTCGGAGAACCCCAGCGCCCGCAAGGCGTTGTCATCGCCCTTGCGCAGGGCAGTGTTCGCGGCGCGCATCATTTTCTGCGAAGCCTTGAGCCGCTCGATCTCGGCCTCCAGCTTCTCGATCGCGTCCGATTCGGACGGTCGCATCGGTTGCTTCATGGTCATGCTCCTAGACGGATGGTCGTCGGCAAAACCCGGTAGCCGCCGGGCGTTCGCCGGTGCCGCCGACATCGGCAGCACCAACCTAGTATAGCGTACATACATACATACGTAAATACGTAATTGCGTATTAACGTCGTGAGCCTCTTCCGTGGTTTTTCCCGCCGCATGAGCACTCGCAGCGCATGATCCGGCCCGTCGCGTTGAGGCAGCGAGCGTCACATTCATGCCGGCTAGGGTTCGATTTGTACTCGATCACCCGCTCGACCGGCAGCACTTGGTCACGTGCGTCGGCGGGAGATCCGACCCACATGTGATAGCCGTCGTACCGGCGGCCGACCACGCCAGGAAACCGCAGCGCGAATTCAGTGTTCGACATGCTCGTAACGGCCACAAGCTGGCGATCGCCGTGGAAATACTTCATATTTGCCATCGAGATCTCCGCGCAGGAAAGGGTATAGCTATATTGCCATACTTACGTACATACGTAATTGCGTAATTGCGTAAATATTTGGATGGGTGTTGAGGCATGTCAGGCGGTCAAGGGGACGCCCGGAAGCCGCAGCGGAGCGCAGAGCTGGCCGCAGGCCAGGTCGAGCACCGAACGGGTGAGGACGGCAGCGCAGCGGCCCTTGACGGGCTGGCGTGCCGGGATAGACGCTTCAGGAAAGGGTGTGGGGGAAGGGTTCTCTCCCCCGCACCCTTGACGACAGAGGGCGACTCGCTCCCTTCCCGCAGGGCGGGAAGAGCGGGGGGGATGGGTGCATTACCACATACTTACGTATGTACGTACACTAAGCCGAAAGGTCGGCGATATACGACACTTAGGAAGATAGGCAAAAGGCTCGAAAAAGCCTTCCGTGCCGTCGAATTGTTGATGTAGGCGGGAGGGTAGAGCAGCGGCCACGGGCCGGAACGTCCCGATTACAGCACGCTGGAACAACAGTCACTGCGGGCACCGACAGCGCGTGTCGGCGAAGTACGACCCCGTTCCGTTAGTCGTCGGCCATTAGGTTGCCCTGCCGCTCGAGCTGCTCAAACCAAGTGAACCCGTCGATACGCTGCAGCTCCTTCGTCAACGCCCTGCTGTCGCGCGAGTAGAACACGATCCGGTGGGGCTTCTTGCTGCTGTCCAGCGCGACACGGTAATCGGGCAGGGCATCGCGCTTGATGATGTCTCGGACGTCGGCCCGGAAATGTCGCAGCGACTGGATCGAGCCGCTTTTCTGCCGCATGATCTCGATGTCGCATTTCCAGATGGCCTTGTCGCCGGCGTGCTTGCGAGCCAGCTCGTACAGCCGACGCTCGAGCGGTTGCGACAACAGAAAGTAGCGGCGGTCGATGGTCAGCACCTCGTAGTGCAGGAATGCCTTGTACAGCCATTCCGCGACGATGACGACGACCTCGAGGACACCCTTCCCGTTCTTGGTCCGCCGAGTAATGGTGTAGTCCTCGATCCAGCCAAAACCTCTCGTCTCCTCTTCGCCGCCTGTCGCGATGTTCGTCTCGATCGTCGTGCCTTTCAGACGACGTAGCATGTCGAGCATGTTGTCATAGGCTTTGCCGCCCGGATCTCGCTCGGTGCCGGTCAGAAACGCATAGGTATCGATCTTCACCGTGCGAGAAATCGGCAATCCCGCTTGTCGGGCTTCAATGATCTGCGAGCCCATATAGAGCAGCAAATCCTTGTCGAAGACAGTGGCGGCGCCCAGCACGGACGGAATTACCTTGACGCGCTTCTGAGTCGACGGGCTGACGTATTCGCGCACGGTCGTGTCGCGTCGTTTCGACAGGGAGAATAGCGGGAACTCCATGCTGGCCAGGTCGTCCTTGACCGGCCACTCAAGCATGTTCGCCGCAAATAGCTCCGTCTGCGTGTACGGTTTGTGTTGCCCCCTGACGGGTACTGGTGTTGCTGCCATTGATCCGGCCTCCGGTCCTTCCATCTTCAACTGATCTTACAAAGCGTGTACGGACGTCCACGCATGCGCCTAATCACGAGTCGAAAGAGCGGTGCGCATCGGTCATCCGTCTCCAGAACTGTCTGGAGCGTCCGAATGCGCGTACCGTCTTTCTGGCCCCATGTGCGAAGAGCGACAGGATAACCAAAGAGATCGCGGAACAGCCGCAGCTCGTAGAACCCGGTAGCTGACTCCCAGCGGGCAACGTGGCCTTGCTTGAGGTCAATGGATGGAACAGCTATCATGATGGGTATCCTAAGCGGACGCGCTCCTAGACGGGCCTTTGCTCTGGTAGAAGCCCGGTTTGGTAGCCGCCAACCGGGCTTCGCTCATTTCGCGTTAATTAATTTGCCATATTTTGGCGGATTATCCTAATTGCCACGTTCAGGCGGCAATTTCTTCCTCCAGCGTTTCCTCTTCTTCGCCGATGTCGGTTTCGTCGTCCGTCTCCACATCGTCGGCGTCGGCCGCCTGCCAAACAGCGTCGGTCGCCTGCGTATCGTAGACCTTCACGGCACCGTCCAGCACGCAAAGCTGGCCACGGACGCGAACCACGAGACCGCGCCGATCGCCGCGTTCGAGACTACCGTTGTCCCACGCTCGGCACTGGCTGCGATAGCTGAACGTCGCACCTTGCCAGTCAGAGAACGCGGTGAACGACCAGCCCTCGCATTCGCGATAGGAGCCGCGGCTGAAACCGCCGTCGTTGATGTATTCCCGACCATTCACCACGAAGGTCGGCACGCTGGCGATTCCGTCGTTGGAGTTCGCGAGTTTGTCGGCGCAGTAAGCATGTCCCCACGTCGAATAGGGGGCTTCGATCGCGTGAATCCTGTCGCGGTAGCTGTCCAAGAAAAACGAGTCGCGCCACGGCTGGAAGTCGATGGCGCGATTGGTCTCGGACCATCGCCACGCGATCAGCGTGCCGACGTCGCGCACGTACATCGCGGCCGTCGCCACGCATCCATCTTCGTCCCGAACCTTGTATTCGATCCCGTCGAAAACCGACCCGACCATCGCCCGGCAGTGAGCGACGAATGCGTCGAACTCGTCGTCCGTTGGCTTGCACGTCACGCGCCAGAGATGGCGCGGTTCGTCGCCCTCGTCGCAGCGTTCGACCATCTTCTCGAGTTCGTCGCCGGCGAGAGCGAGGCCACGCGCGAACAGCGGCCGCGCCGGACCAGCGATGCGCTGGACCGCATCAGTTCCCTTCGCAAACATCGCACGATACTGCTCGACGGTGTATTCCGGATCAAGCCAAGTTCCGGGCTCATCCAGCGCAAACGCCCGCGCGGCAGCGTCGCCAAAATCGAAGCCGAATTGTTCGCTCATCGCAGTGCTCCTAGACGGTTGGGAGGTAGGCCGGGGACTGGTAGCCGCCAGTGGTTCCGGCCGGGATGCGGTGAGGCGTGGCCGTCACTGCATGGGATCTATTATAGTCTGATTACGTACATACGTAAATACGTAATTGCGTAAATATTTGGCTGGGGGGTTCGGCATGTCAGGCGGTCAAGGGGACGCCCGGAAGCCGCAGCGGAGCGCAGAGCTGGCCGCAGGCCAGGTCGAGCACCGAACGGGTGAGGACGACAGCGCAGCGGCCCTTGACGGGCTGGCGTGCCGGTGCAGACGCTCCAGTCGAGGGTGTGGGGGAAAGGTTCATCTCCCCCGCACCCTTGACGACAGAGGGCGACTCGCTCCCTTCCCGCAGGGCGGGAAGGGCGGGGGGATGGGTGGGTGGCCGCCGACGGCGGCCTTCGCTTGTCGCTACTTTGTAAAGGCGGAGCCTGAAGGATCGAGATGATGGTTTTTTGCTGTTCGAAGTGAGACGGTCGTTCTGCGATGACGGTGCAAGGATTGGAAGCGGCGGGGTCAAGGTCGCCCTCCCTTTTTATTGAATGCTTTTGGCCGCGGCGCGGAGGTGCTTCACGGCAGGCTTGCCTGCCGCGTGGAAGCCTTGTTCGCCGCGGCCTTGGTCAACCTGCGCGGCTGTGCCGCGCCACTTGTTGGGGGGATGCCGGGCGGGAAGGACGCGCGTAGCGCGGCCGGGGCGGAGCGCGCTTGAGCGCGCGTAGCGAGCCGGCGGGGGGCGCTTGCGCCCCCCAAGAGGCGGAGGCCTCTGCCGCGTTACTACTATGTTTTGTAAAAAAAGGAGGGTTAACAGCCGCGCGCGTGTTAGCGCTGTGGAAAACTCCTCAAACGCCTTGCGCGACAAGGCTCTGCGCGTTGCGCATGTCGCTGATGTACGAAATGGCCGTCGGCGTTATACGAGTCATTTGTCGCTGATATCCGAGGCTATCCGTCGGCGATATACGAGCGCTTCAACAGCCTGTCCAGAGGCTTATCCACATTGTCGGCGATGTACGACCCTTGTCGGCGATGTACGAGCCTGTCGCATCTCCCCTCCTGTACCGCTCTCTCGTCCTAAATCCACCTCTTCCCCTTGTTTTTCGAGGCTTAGCGGGCAATCGGTGACGCCCTCAAGTGTCGGCGATATACGAAATCGGCCGGAAAACGTCGGCGATATACGAGCCCAAAGGGCGCCTCAGAAGCGCTTGCTTCCGTTCCGTATTCAATCCTGCATGGGAATTAACAATTACATCGACTGATGAAACCAAAAACCCCGACAGTCAGGCTTGCGCGCTCTTGTCGTTTTTTGCATCATGGTTATAATACGGAAAAAAGGAGGTGGTTCGATGACCGCACTGAACGAAGCAAACCAGGAACGGGCCGTAGCTGCCGGCCCGCTTCCCTCGAGAGACCAGGCCGTGTCCGATGCAGCAGAGCCGAATGCGGCGAGCGAGCAACTCGCGGAGCTCGCCGCTCAACTTCATCAAACAGCCGATGCGGTTGAGCCGGCGGTGCGGATGGAGAAGGACCGCAAGCACCTGCAATTCATTGCAGGCTCGTCTGTCAAGCTGAACTTCATTCTCGCGACAGCGCTTCTGATCAGTGTCGTCGCGAATGGTGCGCTCGGTTGGCGTGCGTTCAACCCGGACCGCCAGTATTTCGCCTCCGACAACGGCCGCATCTTCCCGCTGATTCCGATGTCGCAGCCGTATCGCAAAGCGGCCGACGTGATCCAGTACGCGAAGGACACGATGAACCGTTCGTTCACGATGGACTTCCTCAACTGGCGTCAACAGCTCGAGGACATCCGCGGCAATTACACGCGCGACGGCTTCAAGTCGTTCATCGCATCGCTGCAAGCCTCGGGCGTCTTGGCGACCGTGCGCGATCGCCGCATGAACATGTCGATCACTGCCGGCACTGGCGTTCTCACAAAGGAGGGCGTCGAGAACGGCGTCTACGTGTGGTACGTCGAGATGCCGATCGAGGTCAAGCTGTCGGGGCAGACGTCTGAGCTTCCTGCGCAGCGCTTCCTCGCAACGGTTCGGATCGAGCGAGTTTCCACGCTCGACTCCATTGAAGGCATCGGCGTCGGCCAACTGGTGACGAAGCCGCTTTGAGGACTCGAACGATGAAACGACTCGCCCTTTTGCTCGTTGCACCGTTGGCGGCCAGCACACTCGCTCCGGCGATGGCTCAAAACGCGCAACAGCCTCAACCCCAACCGGCGCAGCAGCAAAGCGCGGCACCGGCCGCGCAAGGTGTCGCAGCGCCTGCACCGGCACCGCAGCAGCCGCAACAAGCGCAAGCCCCGCAGTGGGTCAATGCGGGCGCACCGGCCGGCGCATTTCCGCCGCCGCCTGGTCAAGCGCCGATGAGCTCGCAGCAGCAAATTCAGGCTGCGTTCCCGCAAACCAACTATGGAGCGGCGAATTATGCTGTGGCCGGACAAGCCCCGCAGGGCTACCCGCAGCAGTATCCGGCGGGAGCAGTACCTCAGAATGGCGTCGCGCCGATGCCCCCGCTCGCGCCTCCGAGCAATTACGAACGCGCCGAGCAGGTCGTTTCGCCCTTCAGCAACGGCGAGATCGTCAAGCTGCGTCAGCAGCTCGATGACTCGCGCAAGGCAAAGGCTTATCACCCTGTCAGGACCGTGCCCCGGATCAGCAGCATCTCGGTCGACCTCTCGCCCGGTGCCGCGCTCCCGATCGCGCGCGTGCTGCCCGGCGAGCAGACGACGCTGGTGTTCGTGGATTCGACGGGCGCGCCGTGGCCGCTCGCCGTTGCTCCGCGAGTTTCCGATGCCCGCTACTTCGATGTCGAATGGTTGCAAGGCACGCCGTCCGTCGTGATCTCGGCGTTATCGGCCTATGAAGACGGTAATGTGACCGTCTTCCTTCAGGGCATGGCGACGCCGGTCGTGGTCAAGCTCGCCACCGGCGAGCCCGATTCGAAAGAGAAGAGCCGCGTTGTCGACTATCGCCTCGATCTGCGTGTGCCCGGCCGTGGTCCGAACGCACAAGCCCCGTTCCTCGGAGCCGGTCGTATCGCGCTGTACGACGACACGATGCAGGGATTCCTCGACGGCATTCCGCCGAGTGGCGCGAAGCGCGTGACAGCGCATGGCGACGTACCGGCACGCACGCAGGTTTGGCAGTACGGCGACGCGATGTTCGTTCGCACGAACTACGACATTCAGACGGCATTCGATCAAAGCATGTCTGCCGCCGACGGCACGCGCGTTTATCGGTTGCCGCCGACCCCTTACGTCACGCTGTCCGAGATGGGCCGGTCCGTGACGCTCCAACTCGACATCAATTGAGAGGCAGAGCATGAGTACACAATCGGACGTCGGGCGCCAAAGCAAAATCGTCGCGATCGGGGTCATCGTGACGATCGCGGTTGTCGGCTATATCGCCGCGACCTACTTCGCCGACAGCTCGCGCAAGCAGTCGCAGATCAGCGCGGTGCAAACGCAAGGGCGCGGCACACCGACCAAAGAAAGCGAGCAGTATTCGCAGGTTCTCGACAAATACAACCGCACCAAGGCGACCGATGCCGAGCAGAACGGGCAGTCGTATCTGTCAGTGCTGTCGAGTCGTACGAACAACGTACCGGATCAGCCCGCGAGTGCGCCGCAGGCCCAGCCTCAAGCGCAGCAGGTCGTCTACTACCAGC
The DNA here is from genome assembly GCF_002278075.1 of Paraburkholderia aromaticivorans. Lineage (NCBI taxonomy): Bacteria > Pseudomonadati > Pseudomonadota > Betaproteobacteria > Burkholderiales > Burkholderiaceae > Paraburkholderia > Paraburkholderia aromaticivorans. The sequence goes on from NZ_CP022994.1 coordinate 15,362, forward strand.
AGCCGGCCCAGCAACAGAACCCGCAGCAGGACCAGCAGCGTCAGAAGGAAGTCAGTGACCAGATGCAGGGGTTGATGGCGAACTGGGCGCCGGTGCCGCATAGCACTGCGCGCGTTTCGACGGACAGCGCTGATTACGCGAAGTCGCTGATGCACGAGTCGGACACGCCGGCCCAGGTGCAACAGGCCGCCGCGGCGGCCGCAGCGAAAGTGAAGGTCGTCGAGGACTTCGCTCTTATCCCTGCCATGCTCCAGACGGCTATCGATACGGATGAGAATTCGGTCGTGCGGGCGTATATCCCGAACGGTCAGTACGCCGGTGCGGTGCTGTTCGCGATGGGCTACAAGCGAATCACCAACTCGGTCGACATGACGTTCTCGTACATGCAGTGGCAGGGCCACTCGTACAAGGTGACCGCGAAGGCTATGGATCAAACGACGATGCGCACGGCGTTGTCGGGCGACGTCAACAACCGTTACTTCTCGCGCATCATCATCCCTGCCATCGCGATGGGCATTGGGCGAACTGGTCAACTCTTTGAGCAGGCGGCCGCGCAGAACATCATCACGCCGCAAGGCGGTGTCATCCAGACCTATCCGTCGACGCCAAGCTGGAGCGCTGTCGGTGGAACGATTGCGGGCGGTATGGGCCAGCAAGCGGGGCAGGTGCTGGCCAACGATGCGGCGAACATGCCAGTGAAGCAGGTTCTTATCCCGAAGGACACGCCTATCTGGATTCAGTTCATCGGCCCGGTGCTCGCGAGCGACGACGTTGCCGCTGGTGCGACGGGACCGACCCAACCTCGCCAGCCGATGGCTCCCGGAACCGATCCGCTCAGCGCCGTGGGTCAGCCGGCATCGCAACCGCCCAAGCTGAACGTTTCTCCCGTGGCTCCGAGCGGCTACGGCGGCTACAGCAATACGCCGTACAACATGCCTGGGTACACGCCTCCGAGCTATTACCAGCCGCCGGGATCGGGCTACTATCCTCAGCAATAATTCCGTATAATAGACACGATACGAAAAGGTGCCCGACATGAGCGACCCGACAGGCAAGGATAAGCAGCCGGATTCCGGCGTAGACATTTTCAACATGAAGCCGGATGCGAAGAACGCGAGCGAATCAGGAAAAACGCAAGCCAGTGCAGCGCAGCCGAAGGCTTCCACGCTGCCGAGTTTCGTGTCGAAGCTCGGCCCGGTGCATTTCGCGATCGCCTGCGCTGTCGTCGCAGCGGCGTGGATCGGCTGGCCGTATGTATTCAGCGGATCGTCTTCGGACAAATCGACGACCGCGCGCATGCTCAACCCCGATCAGGCAATGAGCGATGCAAGCCGGGCTCAACAGTATCAGCCCGTCGTGAATCAGCCCGCCACATCGCCGGCAGTCGCGGCCTCGAGCGTCACGGCCGCGACAGCAGCCCCGGCGAGCGACGTGACTGCGGTGGCTCCGGCAAGCGGTGCATCTGCGGCGACGGTAACCGCTGCGTCAGCGCCGGGTGGTGCGAGCGCGACCAGCACGCAAGCATCGCAACCGACAGCGAAGGAAACCGAGTTGCAGGCGAAGGTTGACGATCTGCAGAGCAAGCTCGCCACGGCCGAAGCGCAAGCGGCGAAGTGTCCTGCTCCGATCGCGACCGCGAGCACGAGCGTCAGCAAGCCGAGGCATCGGGTGCGTCACGTTTCGACCTCACCGCGTCGGTATGTAAGCACCACGCCGACGGCGACGACGCGTATTGGCGCCGGAACGACGAAACCGGGTGACTTCACGCTCAACACGGTCTACCGCGACCAGGCATGGATTCAGAATGCCGAGCGCACCTATGTCGTCCAAGCTGGCGATGTCATCGATGGCATGCGCATCGTTCGTGTCGATGCCTCGACGCGTCAGGTTGTGACGTCGCTCGGCACCATTCGATAGGAGCGCGACGCTATGGATCTGGCTCAGATGGTCGTCCACTTCGCCAGCGATTTTTCGGTGGCGATGTGGCGATTCCTTTGGGTGCTCGGCGTAGTGGTCGGCATCCTGTACGTCGGGAACTCGCTGCTGCGTATGCAGCGCGCGTCGCGACTGCCGGGCCAGTCTCCGGTCACGATCGGTGACATTCTGCCGATCATCCTGATCGGCGGCCTGCTGTTGAACCTGTCGCAGTTCATCAACGCGACGTGGAATTCGTTCGGCACCGGCTCAGTGAGCTACGGGCCGATTTCGTACAGTGGGGCGGCCGATTTCGGTCGCTTTGCGGACGCGATCAATGCAGTCCTAACGATCGCGAGTGTGGCGGGCGGCGTCTTCTTCTTTCGTGGCGTCGTCATTCTGAAAAAAGCATCGATGGACGGGCAGTCGTCACACGGTGCTGACGATTCTGTCTGGCGTGCCCTCACTCACATGGTGGGCGGGGCGATGCTGGTTCAGATCCCGGATGTTATCGAGGCGTTCCGGCAATCTTTCGGCCTCTACTGGTAGTTCCACCTTGATAGGAGAAGATGTATGAAAAAGGTAATGCTCAAGCCCATCGAGTGGCTCGGAGACCTCGGGCGTAAAGCGCACATTAGCGCGACGGCAAAGTGCGCGGACTATGTGGAATCGCGGACGCCGCGCGAGCGTCGCATCATGATGGCAAGCGCCGCGATGACCTTTACGGGTCTGTTCGTCGCGACTGCGGCACACGCTCAGGCCACCAATGGTATTGCCGGGATGGTCGACTCAGCCGCCCAACAGGGCGATTCAATCAAGACCAACCTCGGCAAGCTCTTCGCCGCCGTTGGGTTCGGCGGGGCAGGCTACGGCGGCTACAACTGGTGGCGCAAGGGTAAGGAAGGCGAGCATAGCCAGATCAAGGGCGGCCAGATTTTTGTTCCGATCTTGGCGGGTGCCGCTCTCGGCGCGACCGGCTTCGTGATGATCAAGGCCGGCGAAACGGTAGGTATCCAGAGCTCGTCGCAAGGCGCCCTGCCGCAGTAACCGCTCTCATACGGGGGAGGGCGGTCAACCGACCGCCTCTACTTAGCGATGACGACAGACCGAACCGATATTCACGACCCGGCCGACGTCGAGCTCGACAAGGTGCAGCCTAAGCCAAGCTTGGGCAGCAACTTCGAGAAGGCGGCGCACCCGGCTCTGCTCTTTTCGACGAAAAGCCGCGTTTGGGGCGACAAGCACCCGAGCGCGGTCGAGCCGACGGAACCCGAATTCGAGCAGCAGGATCTACGCCGCAAAACGCTCGTCGCCGACGGGCACCGTTGCATGTTCTGCGGCTTCTATTCGTCGCAGAACCAGGTTCACAACCTGAGCGACAACCATCGCGACGTGCGAGCAGAGAACCTGCGCGCCGCGGATCATCTGTGCCACGGCTGGAACCATCTCGGCGAACTCGGCGAAGGCAACGCCGTGATCGCCTATCTGCCGGGACTGAGTGGGCAAGATGCGAACCATCTCCAGCGCACGATCATCGTTGCGATGCAGTCGGACGATCCTGTCGTGCGGGAGGATGCGAAGAAGCTGCTGAACTGGATGGCTTCGCATCGCGACTACGCGAAGGACGCTTGGGGCACGAGTGACCCGGCTGTGTTCGCCGAGGCGATCGTTCGCCTCGAGGAGGAGGACCGGGAAAAGCGCGAGGTCGTCTTTCAAGACCTCGCCGTAGTTTTCAATCCTGGCCCGTACACGCAAGTCGCTGCGACGTGGGCGCGCGAATCTTACGGTACGTTGCCGGTCGGCAAGTGGGGCCAGGTGTATCACGACGTTATGAACGCGCCTGCATAAAAGGAACGAACATGGGCTTTCTGGACAAGGGTGTAACCGCGATCGAGGACACGCTCGCTTATCTCGCGCGTTACTGGATCGGCAAGGACTTCGCCGGATACTGCGAGCTGGCGACGGCCGTGGGCCTGACGGAAGAAGACATCAAGCGGCACCCGGGCCTGAAAGACCCGTACATCGTCGTCGACAACAAGCTCGCGCTGCTGACCGCGTTCGACGTGCAGGGCACGTATCAGATCCTGTCGGATCAAGACTTCGGGAAGATGATCGACAACCTGCGCGTGAAGATGAACGGCTATATGAAGCGCTACGGCCACTCGATCACGTTCGGTTTCGAGCGAGATCCCGATCGATCGCTTGACGAGCTGATGCGTCTTGCCGAGCCGCAGATCAATGCGGCTCGGCGTATCGGCCTGAAGTCGGAGGACATCATTCTGGACCGCGTGCGGCGTAATGCTCCGCTCGTCGCGTGGGAACAGAACCTGATGATCGTGTACACGCACATGAACGTCATGAGCCCCGAGGAGATGAAGCGGGAACTCAAGGAACGGTCGGTGGATGCGCAGAAACACAATCTGCCGCGCATCGAATTCGGTCAGAATCCCGCGTCAGTGATAATGGCGATGAAATATCGTCACGACACGATGGTGGATCGCGTGCGTCATGACTTCGAGCGCAGCGGCTCGGAAGGGCGGCCGGGCATCATGCTCCGGCCGATCAGCGCGCACGAAGCGATCAAGCGCGTGCGGATCATGGTCAATCGCGAACGGACCTCGCAGAAGTTTCGACCGGTGCTTCCCGGCGATCGCTTTATCCCGCGTGGCCGGGAAGACAAGCACGATCACTCGGACCTCTCGGCGCCGCCGGTCAACTATCAGGTTTGCACGAACGACGTGACGAACCATCGCGAGATCATCAAGACGGACGACCTCTGGCACGGCAACATGTCGATGGAGCTCGGGCCGCAGGAACCGCAGCCGTTTTCGTCGCTGTTCGCTTCGATCGACCGCGAAATCCCGTGGCGCGTTCGCGTCGATCTGAATCCCGGTGGCCTCAATGAGATGCGGGCTCGGCAAATGATGGTCGCGTTCGTGGGCATGCTGCCCAGCAACCGCCAGATCCGACAGTCGTTTATCGACCTGAACGAGCGATCGAAGGAAGACGCGATCTGCTCAATGAAATTCGCCGTGTCCACCTGGTCGCCTTCCGAGCGCGAAACGAAGCGCCGAATGGCAGCGCTCGAGAAGTCGATTCAGTCGTGGGGCATCTGCCAAGTGACGTCGGTACACGGCGATCCGCTGGCTGCGTGGGCGTCCACCATTCCGGGCTTTACGACGAAGAACATCGCGAACCGCATGGTGCCGCCGCTGCCCGATGCGCTGTATCTCTTGCCGTTGCAGCGGCCGGCGACGCCGTGGGGCGACGGCGGTTCGTTGATTGTTCGCACGCCCGACGGGAAAATCTATCCGATCCAGTTGGGCAGTCGCCTGCAGGACACGTGGATCGAGCTTATCAGTGCGCCTCCGGGCAGCGGTAAGTCGGTTCTCATGAACTCGATGAACAGCGCGACGGTTCACCGCGCCGGCAACGTTCGCCTGCCGTTGATGACCATTATCGATGTCGGCCCGTCTTCGTCCGGCCTTATCCAGTTGATCAAGGATTCGTTGCCGGAGCATCGCAAAAGCGAGGCTGTGTATCTTCGCCTGCAGAACTCGGTCGACTATGCGACCAATCCGTATGACACGCAGCTCGGCGCGCGCTCGCCGACGTCGCGCGAGACCGAATTCCTCGTCGATCTGATGACGCTGTTCTGTACCGATCCCGGCACCAAGAAAGCGCCTGCGGGTTGCTCGCAGGTGAACGAGATGCTGCTACGGATTGCCTACGAGGATCGTGCGACGAAGAACCCGCACATGTACGAGCCGCATATCGACCGGACGGTCGACGATGTGCTCGAGTCGTCGGGCCTGAAGGAACAGTATTCGGAAGAGTGGTGGTCGGTCGCGAAGTGGTGGGAAGTGACCGATATGCTGTTCAAGGCTGGCTACGTGCGCGAGGCTTCGCTCGCGCAGCGCCAAGCCGTTCCTGTGCTGCAGGATTTCAGCGCATATCTGAACGACGAGTCGATCCGCGACCTGTTCGGCGACGCTAGGGTCGAAGGCACTAACGAGCCGCTGCTCAAATACATGTACCGTTGCTTCTCGGTGGCGACGTCGAACTACGCGCTTTTCGCCGGCCGCACGCGCTTCGAGCTGAACAGCGAGACGCGCGTCATTTCGATCGACCTGAACGACGTGATTGGCGGGAAAACGCCCGAGGGCATGCTTCGTACCGCCGCCATGTACATGTTCGCGCGGCAGATGGCAGCAAAGAACTATTTCCTCCGCGAGGAAGTGGTTTTGCCCGTGATCCCCGAGATGTATCAGGACTATCACCTGAAGCGGGTAGCGGACGTTCAAGACGAGCAGAAGACCATCGCTTACGACGAAGTGCATAACACTGGCGGTCAGCAGGCGTTCGTGCAGACGATGATCAAGGACGGGCGAGAAGGGCGTAAGTGGGGTATCCGTATCGTCAACGCCTCGCAGTACCTCGCCGACTATCCGGAAGAGCTGCTCAACGCGGCGACGGCAGTCTATGTGATGCGCGGCGGCAACGCGGCCGACGAGTCGATTCTGCGCACGCTCTACAACGTTTCCGAAGAAGCGATCCGACGGCTGCAACGCGAAGCCGTCGGTCCGGGCCCCGAAGGCGGCAACTTCCTCGCGCTGTTTAAGACGAAGGTCGGCTTCGTCGTGCAGCTCCTTACCAACACCGTGGGTCCGATCGAGCTGTGGGCGTTCTCGACGACGCAGGAAGACGTCGCGCTGCGCAACCGGCTTTACAAACGAATCGGGCCTTACGAAGCGCGCAAGCTGCTCGCTGAGCACTTCCCGCTGGGGACCGCGTTGGAGACGATTGAGCACATGCGCACCGAATCGTCGGAGAAAGAGGACGTGTCCGTCGTCGAGCGACTGGCGGGCAAGCTGGTCGAGGCGTACACGCGCAACATCAGGAAGCAACGGGAGTTGGCCGTATGAAGAAGAACATCGTAATGAAGCCGCTCGCCGCTGCGGCGCTGGTTGGCGGTCTGGTGGCGTCGACGCCGGCGTTCGCGATCTGCGACGGCTGCGTGGTGGGCGCAGTGAACATCGCCAACACGACCATCACGGGCGCGATCTCCGCAATGAACACGTCGGTGAGCACGCTGCTGTACAACCTGGGCGTGGCCGTGAATGAGAACGGCAGCAAGACGGCGAGCACGATCGAAGCCGCCGCGCGGGCGCAGCGCGAGAACGACGTCAACATGGAGATGAATCGCCGAGTCGAGGACGCGCGCCAACGCTATCAAGTGCCCGACAATATCTGCAGCGAGTCCGGCTCGGGCGGTGCTGTCCAGGTCGGTGCGGCCGCCGGCGCGGCGAAGGGTGGTATCCGGCCGGGTGGTGGTGGGTCGATCGCGAATGCCGCGATCGCGCAGGCGATCAATTCTCCACCGCCGGCACCGGAAATCGACGCGTCGCGCGCGGCGAAAATCCACGCTCAGTATTGCGACAGCGACGACTACTCGGCCTATGGTGGCGCTCCCGCGTGCCCGTCGGTGTCCGGCAACATGCCCGGCGCCGACAAGCGCATCGACTCCGTGCTGAGCGGCGCTGGTCCGAACGGAAAGGCACCGGAACTCACGTTCTCGCAGGCGCAGACCGATGCCGCGCGTATGTACACGCAGAACTCGATTCGTCGGTCGATCGGGCCGCAACTGCGCAAGGGTGAAGCGAACACGGTCGCGGGCGGTCAATACGTGGGCCTGATGAACCAGTACAACTCCGTCATCTCCGCAGCCTCCGATCCGCAAGATCAACTCATTGCCGACAGCCAGCCGAACTCGGCGACGAAGGATCTGCTGACCGATGCGCTGCAGGCGCCGTCGGCGGCGTCGTATTACAACCAGGTGGCGTCGTCGCAAGCGAAGGCAACCGGCATGATGTCCGCGCGCGAGTTTGAAGCCTTCGAAGTCGGCCGACGGTATGCGAACACGGCGTACCAGACGGATCTGCAGGCCATGAGCGGCGATAACCTGGTGCGCGAGCAAATTCGCGTCTCGTCGCTCAATAACTGGCTGCTGCTCAAGGTCGAAAACGAGATGCGCAAGGGCAACGTCATCAATGGTCAGATTCTCGCGAGCCTAGCGCGTCAGGAATACGAGCCGATCCTGACGCAGAAGTACCGGGCGATTGGCGGCCGTATGGGAGGTCAGTGATGGCTACGGAAGAGAAGAAGAGCGCGTTGCGCACGACGGGCAAGGTCGCATGGCGCGTACTGTTGCCGTTCGCGGCGATGCGGCGGACCGTCGCGCTCGCGAAAAAGGAAGCCGAACGGACGAAGGAAAGCCTCGGCGCCCTGAAGGAGCTGGGCGACGACGCGCGCAAGACGATCGTCGAAGGCATCAAGGGGCCGAAGGAGCAGCGCAACGACTCGTTCTCGGATGCGATGAGCAAGCGCTCTGAGAATGCGCTCAGCGAAGACGAGTTGTACCGCTATTTTCTCGGCAAGAAGCGCGTCGCGATCGGCACCGCAGCGTTCTTCGCATTGATGGCCCTCTACGGCATGCTGGGCGGGATCTGGTTCGGTCATAACCGCGGCATCGCACTCGGGGCAATTTCGTTGCTCGCGAGCCAGCCCGTGTTCTTCATGGTTGCGCTGGGCGCGCAACTCCGGTTGTGGCAGTTGCGGACGCACCGGCTCTCAAAAGAGGAGAAGGGCGGCCTCGGTGATTTCATGCGCGAAGTGAAGGGATGGTGGTGGGTCACGCTCGATCCCGAGTTCAGCCGCAAGGGAGGGTCGCGCGCATGAAGACCTCCCGCATTTTCGCCGGCCTCATGGCCGGCATAGCGGCCCTGCTGTCACTGCCAGCACTGGCGCAAACTACGTCGATCGGCGAGATCACGCAGGCCGCTCAACGCTCGGGCGACAAGTCCCGTGAAGCTCTGGTATCGATCTACGGCAACGTCGTCAACAACCCGCTCGCTACGGGCGGCGCCGGCGGCAGCGATACGATTCTGGCCGGAATTTTCCAAGTCGCAAACGGGGCGCTGCTCGTCGTCGGCGCGTTCTTCGCGTGCTACGTGATGTTCAAGAAGGTGTCGCAGACGGCCCATGATGGTGCCGTGTTCGACCGCGAGAAGCACACGATGTGGGGGCCGATTCGGATCGTGTGGGGTCTTGCCTCGCTCGTGCCGACCGCGAACGGCTGGTCGCTCTCGCAGTTGCTGATGCTGTGGGGTGCTTCGCTGATGGGCGTCGGGATCGCCAACCTCGGCGTCGACGCGTCGGTGTCGGCCTTCGAGAACGGCCAGTCGATGGTTGTGCAGCCGGTGATGCCGAGCACGATCAACCTCGCGCATAGCGTGTTCGAGTCGAACCTGTGCATGCACGCGATCAATGCCGGCTTGGCGCAGGCCGAGTCGAGCGGCGCGCTGGTGACTCAGGACGGCTACATCCAGCAGTCGCCGACCAACTCGGGTTTCGTGTTGAAGAACTCGAGCTTTGTCTGCGGTGGTGCCGACATCAACAACGATCTCCAGCCGCAGTCGCAGTCGACTAACTGGTTTAGCGGTACGATCGACACGTCGGATATTCGCCAAGCGCACCTGCAGGCGCTGCAAGCGATGCAATCGAGCCTGACGTCATCCGCGCAGGGTTTCGTCAACGCTGTGATCCAGAAACAGAATGGTGGAGGCGGAGCGCTACCCGACGCGGAGATTGCGATCCAGTCGGCGGCTCAGCAGTACGAAAACACCATCAGCAGCATGGCCGCGACGAAGCAGGGCAACATTGCTCAACTGGCTAGCCAGTTGAGCACGTCGATCAAAGAAGGCGGGTGGTGGACGCTGGGCGCGTGGTATCAGACGTTCGCTCAGGCCAACACGAAGCTCTCCGACGCGGTAGCGGCAAAGGCTTCTGTGTACGGCATGTCGTCGGAAGGCGATCCGGCCATGCTGACGGTCTACCAGAGCTCGATGGCGGCGTACAAGGCGCAGCAAGCGACGTCGACGTACACGCCGACGCTGGGCACGTCGAGCACGGGTGACTATTCGAAGGGCGCGGCCGGCTCGGACGCGAACAAGATCATCGGCAGCTTCTTCAACGCGCCTGGTCAGCGGATCGTCAACTACATGATCGACATCAACGCCGGCGGGGAAGGGCGCGGGCAAGTCAATCCGCTCATTAAGATGAAGAATCTCGGCGACTACACGATGGCGGCCGCCGAGACGGGGCTGGGCGCCTACGTGACCGCAAAGGCGATCGCGCAGGTCAAGGAAGGGTGGAGCGTCGCCGGCATGTTTGCGAAGGTGGCTAACGCCGTGTCGTCGATCGGCGACGCCTTGCAAGGTGTGCTTGACGCGATGTCGCCGTTCATCGTGATGGCGATCATTGCGCTGTTCATCCTTGGCGGCACCTTGTCGACCTATCTGCCGATGGTTCCGTTCATCATCTGGTTCGGGGCGGCCGTGAACTGGCTCGTCGTGGTGGGCGAGGCGATCATTGCCGCTCCGCTGTGGGCGATCACGCACTTAGGCGGTGAGGGCGATGGCCTCGGTCATCGCACCGCACACGGTTACATCTTCCTGTTGAACGTGATGGTGCGTCCGATCTTGATGGTGATCGGGTTCTTCCTCGGCGGTGCCGGCGTCATCGCGGGCGGCACGCTGTTAAATCTGCTGTACGGCATCGCGGTGGCCAATGCGCAGTTCGACTCCGTGACAGGTCTGTTCAGCATCATCTTCTTCCTCGCGATCTACGCGTCGATGTGCCTGAACCTGGTGCATAGCTGCTTCAACCTAATCTTCATCGTGCCGGACCAGGTGATCAATTGGGTGGGTGGCCACGCCTCGGCGACGGTGGGACGCGACGACAACGACCGCATGCGCAACGCGCTCAACGTCTTCTCGAACAAGCTCGAGCACATGATGCCGGGCGGTCGTGGGGGCGGTGGTCGAGGACCGGGCGCCGGTGGCAACAAGCCGGGCGACGGCATCAAGGCGTGATGTGAATGGGGGCTGGCTCGCAGGAGTCGGCCCCTTATCAATAGTGCTGGCCCTTGTCAATAGCTCATGCTAGAATGACCTTGTAGAAATTCCGTATGCAAGACGTGATACAAAATCGCGGCATACTAAGGAGGACCAAAATGAACATCATCTGGTATGTGCTCCGCCCGTTCTACCTGCTTGGCCTGGTGCTGGCTGTGCCGCTTTTCTTCATCGTGGCCAACCATGCCGGCAAGGATCTCGAGGTGTCGGTGCCGCTGCTGGTTGGCTGCCTCGGCTATTTCGTGCTCGGCTACCTGCTGCTGAAGACGTTGCCGAATTTCCTGCGCGGCCGCGTGCTCGCCCGCGTCGCCAATTTCAAGGCGAAGGGCTTCGCGCCGCAGTGGGAGGTCGTGTCGGTGATCTACAACCGCTACGTCGGCTTCGATCCGAAGACGCGCAAAGCGCTCTACGTCGATGTCAACGACGGCACCGAGACGCTCGTGGACTTCGACAACGTGAACGCATGGGAGCTGGACGTCGAGAAGAACAAACCGGCGCTGCTGAAGCTGCTGACGCGTGTGCCCGCGTTGCCGGTTGTGGGTGTGCGTATCGACCGTCGGAAAGCCGACGAGTGCAAGGCGAACCTCGTCACGATTTTCGGCTGAGAGCAGGCCGTATAGGCAAACCTGTGGGCATGTGTTGCTGTGAGGCGACCATGCCCATTTTTGCATGGAGACTGATGGATGACTTTGAAAGCTGGTGCGATGCTGTTGGCCGTTGGCCTTGTACTCGCCGGGTGCGATGGCAAGAAAGATTCGGTGCAGGCCAGCGCGGGGCAGACCAATGCGTCGCCCGCGTCGCTGCTGAACAGTCCGAAGCTGCCTGATCCAGCGCCGGCGCCGGCCGCCGCGCAGGTGCCGACGCTACCGAAGCCGGACCGCAGCGTGCCGGTGGCGAGCTATGTCGATCTGAACGGTGAACCGGCAGGCATGGCACTGACGTATATCGTTTCGGCGAAGACGCAGGGTGCAGTGAGCGATGAAGACAAGCTCAACCGCCTGTCGCCCTCGTACTACAACGAGACCGACGCCTTCAAGAAGAAGGATCTCGCCGCGACCGAGTTGCCGCGCATCAATGCCGCAATGGACGAATACCGGAAGCACGACTACTACGCGCTGCCGGTGTCCGGGTATTCGCAGAAGCCGCTGGGTCTGACGAACGTCACTGTGAGCCAGTACGACTTCAACACGAAGAGTTTCCCGCTGACGAGCTACGGCCAGTATTGCTGGGCAGGGATTCTGCGGAATCAGCAAGGCGCGACGCTGCGAATTTTGCCGTCGGATTTCCCGTGCAGCTTGCCCGTCTCCGATGAGGCGCAGGCGAAACTCATTGAGGCGGCACGCGTTCAGAACGCGCTCGCTCTGCAGGGCACGCTGTATCTGTACGTGCCGCGCGCGGAGAACGGCACGGCGCTCGCCGTCGTCTCGCGTGCGCACCTCGAGCTGGTGAATGCGCAGACCAAGGCGCCGCTGGCCAGCTTCGATCTTTAACACGCAGGGGACACGGCGATGAAGGCACGCTCGGGCGGCAAGGCAGTGCGAAATATCGGTTTGGGCCTGCTGTGGCTGCTTCTGGCGGCCGCGGCGGTGGTTGTGGCCACGCAGACCGGCATCGCGCGCTACTTCGTCGTCGCGACAGGCAACGCCGTGTGCGTCGACACGAACCCGGACGGCGGGATCTCGAACGACACCTGCAGGTGAGGGAGATGGCCATGCCGGCACTGATGAGTCGCGAACCGTGGTGGGAAAAGCCTCCGCAACCAGGTCAATCCGAGCTTGAATGCGTGTGGGGTTGGCTTGAGCTGTACGACGATGGGACGTTCCGCTTCGATGCCTCCTCGAGGCCGAGCGATCGAGATATCCAGCAGCGGAAAGGGTGTCGATTGCCGGATTAGTGTACGCAATTACGTATGTATGTATTTGCGTTTGATTTGTGGGCATGGCAGACGGTCAAGGGGACGCCCGGAAGCCGCAGCGGAGCGCAGAGCTGGCCGCAGGCCAGGTCGAGCACCGAACGGGTGAGGACGGCAGCGCAGCGGCCCTTGACGGGCTGGCGTGCCGGTGTAGACGCTCCAGGCAAGGGTGTGGGGGTTGGGGCTTACCCCCGCACCCTTGACGACAGAGGGCGACTCGCTCCTTCCCGCAGAGCGGGAAGGCGGGGGATGGGTGGGGATTTCGTGTAATTGAACAGCAAGGGCCATCGATGAATACGAAGGAAACCGATCAAACTTTGGAGCAACTGAGGAGCATCGCCAGATCTCTGGAAACGCTCTCCGCACTGCAGCTTTTGAAGACGTTCTATTCGGCGGAAGAACGTCAGAGTCTCATCGCGCGGCACCGACAACTCTACGATGAAGATGCGGCCGCATTTGCTGAACTTCGAGGCTCGCAAGATGCGCTGCCAGATCGAGGCTTGGGCTACGACGCCCGAGTCGAGAAACATGGCGAGGAAGTCGTCACCCAGCAAAACGCTCCGATGAATACGGCGCTCGAAAAACGCCGCGAGACGTTGAAAGCCATCGACCGATTCGAAGCCGAGCATCCGCTCATCAAGCAGTTGTCCGGATATGCACCAAAGATCGTTCGAGCGGCGGCTAAAACCTGAAATTTCCAGCAAAATCAACAACTTACAAAAATACCGATAATCTTTATTATGTAAAATTGCGTCTATCGGCGCGGGGAATTCGATAGCGCGAGCTAATGGAGAGCCTGATGAACCAGTTGCTGCTCAACCAGACGATCGTCTTCCTGAACCGACTTTCCCGCCTCGGGAAAATCGGTGTCGTCTTCGTGCTTGCCCTTGCTGTCGTGAGCAGCATCGTGCTGCACACGAAGGGTCTCAGCATGGATGACAGCATCGCGCAGTGGACGACGAAGCCACTCATCGCATCGGCCGCGATTGCCGTCATCGCCGAGCTGGTGAGCTCTATGCTTCGCGTGCAACTACGACAGGTCGCGACTCGGGGGGTGAAGCGATGAATAGCGTGCTGACGCTTTCGCTCGAGCAATGCCAAGAGTTGCTGCAGGACATCCACGAAAAGCGACGGCATCGCCTGACGGGCAGCGAGTACAAGGCAATCATCCAAGCGGTCGACAATCATCGCGTCGATCGCGACGTGGCGCAGCTCGCGCGCCAGGTGGCCGCGCAACTCGCACAACACGAAGGGCCAGGCAGCAAGCCGCCCTTCGAAGATCCGACCATGAACCGTGTGTTCATGGTCGAGTGCCAGCCCGTTACGCCGGCCGATAGCGATCCGCGAATGCAGGAACACGTCGTCGTCGGCAAGACCGTCTTCCGATCGCGCGAGTACGACCACGTTGCGCGCGCGAACGTGCCGAACGATCGCGGCGATCCAGGGCGCGAAGTCACGGCCAAGCGCCTCGACATCCAGCACGAGGGTGATGGTGTCGTCGACCGCTACAACGTGTATCAGGTCATGGCGAAGACCCACACGACCTACGGCAGCGGTATTCCGTCGGCGCCGAAGGATGGTGACAAGGTGCTTAAGGGCACTTACGGCAGCTTCCAGGCAGCATGCGACGCGATCGACGCGCAGCTCGGTATGACGCCGCGTTCGCGGCTGGCCAACGAACAGATGCAGCGCCTGCAGGAGACTCGCGCGCGGCGTAGCAGCGCACCGCGGCCGGCGTGAAGGCGACGGCGATATACGAAAAAGGCCGGGGATTTCCCGGCCTTTTCTCTTGGTGCCTCGCGCGTGGATCTGCCCTACTCCTTGTCGTCGACGTCGGGGAACAGGATCTCGAAGGGGTCGCTTGAGAAAACGGAAAATAAAGCACGTTTAGCCGGCGACGCCCTGTCGGAAAGGGCGTGGGCTACGGCGCGGCGAACGCTTCGTCCATCTGGCGGGAGCGTTTAGCCTCGTCGCTTAGCAGGTAGATCGAGGTCGTTGCGATAGAGGCGTGGCGCAGGTTGGGGTTCTACGCCGGAACCCCAGAAAATTCCGTCATTCCACATTGTGAACGTCAATCGGTTTGTTGCCTGACGTGCCGAGCGAGTAACTCAGTCGGTAAATGCCTGCCCGAACTGCCGTGCCCGCTTTACATCGTCGGTATGCAAGTAAATCGACGTGGTCGAAATCGACGCGTGACGCAGGTTATCTCGTACGGCGCTCAGCTCAACCCCTCTGGCGATCGCGTGGGTCGCATGGGTGTGCCGCATCCAGTGCGGAGAGGCCCGATGCAGCTTTTCAGCCAGCACCGGATGGTCGTTCTTGATAATCTGCGCGACGAGCCGAAAAAACCGGCGCATGACTTCCCACAGCCGCAAGGGCTTGATGCCGGCATCGGCGTCGTCAAGGCTGCCAATCAGGGACGTGGTCGGATTCCAGTGAGCACGGCTGACAGGAAGCCCCCGCTCCTGCAGATATCGGTCCAGCGCTGTGCGCGCTAGGGGTGTCAGGGTAACGCGGGCTGGCTTGCCGCCCTTGCCGACCACGTGCAGCCAGTGATCACCGGCTGCGTCGACTTCGATGCTGCGCAGTGTGGCGTCAGCCAGTTCGCTGATCCGCAGTCCCGTTGCGTAGCCGAAATCCAGCATGAACCGCAACCGTTGCGCAGCGGGCGCCTGCCAGCCGTACGACCACTCGAGCCCGTTGGCGATGGTGCGCGTCAGCATCCATTCTCCTTCGGTGAAAGCGTGCGAGGTTTCAAGAGCCATGGCGCGCTTGCTGCCGCGTACCTTGATGCCGGAGAATGGGTTGGCCACGACGTAGCGCTGCTCGACCAGCCAGCGGAACATGGCGCTGAGCACGGCAAGCGCATGCGCAATCGAACGGGCCGAGAGGTTGTCGACAAACGGGCGCCAGTCCGTTGATGTGCGCGGCCGCGGTGGCCCGACCCAGCGTTCTCGCGGTGTAGGTCTGCGCAGAAACGCCCTGTAGTCGGTGGCATCCCGGGTGGTCAGCGAAGACAGCGCCTTGCCGCGAGCAACGATGCCCCAGAGAATCAGCCGTTCGGCTTCCTTGCGGTAGGCCCGCTGCGTGGCCGGGGATTCGTGCAACGCGAGCCATGCCTGGATAGCGTCGTAATCGTTGTCGACGCCGAGGATGCAGGCCGACACCGGTGCGCGGAAGGCGCCGGCGGATCCGTCGATCTCGTGCGGTAGCCGTAGTTGCTCCCAAGGCGTCACGACTGACTGCCGATCCGCGATGATCAGTGCGCGGGCCCGCTCCGTGAGCGCCGGGTACGCGGCAAAGAAGGCCTCGATCCTTCTTGCACTGGCCGGCCCGAGACCCGGAATGACGGTCCACCACTGCCGGCGACGCGGAATCCGTACCGTGAGATCGGCCAGGGTCCGGATGCCGGCCGCGTGCAGGGTGCGGGCAGCGCGATTCGGCAGCCAGTGCGCAATGTCGTCGCCGATCTGCGGAGCTGGCGCAGGCATGATGCGCAGTAGCTCGACAGCCTGCGTGGTGGCGCGCGCATGATGCATACGCTTTTGGGCCGGGCATTCGAACAGCGTGGCCAGATCTGCCCGCTGTCGGTTACGGGCATAAAGTGCCAGTTGCCGGCGGATCTGGCCGATGACGCCGCGGGCTGACTGGCTGTGGCTGAGCCGATCTTGCATGTACCGGTGTGCCGCCTCACGCGAGGATGCGCCCTCGTACCAGGCACGCAGCGCTGCCAGTGCATCAGCATCAGGAAAGTCGGTCGGGATGTCGGCGGCGGACGGGCTCGTGGGGCGCGTTTTCATGTCATCGAGTTTAATATGGAAACAATGCCACAGAGATAATAAAGCTTATCTCTGTAGAATGCGGGAGTTCAATATTTCTGTCGTACCCCATGTCGTGATATCACAAAATTGAAGGATCTGACGTTGCGTGGAGAGGATGGTCGATGATCAACAAGAATAAGCTGCTCAGCGTCTTTTCCGACGCCGAACAGGAAGCCCTGTATGGCCTGCCTGATTTCGACGATGCGCAGCGGCTGGAATACCTGGCATTGACCGAATCCGAACTGGCGCTCGCCAGTAGCCGGCCCTCCATACCCGCGCAGGTCTATTGCATCTTGCAGATTGGCTACTTCAAGTCCAAGCACGCCTTCTTCCGCTTCGATTGGGACGAGGTTGAGGACGATTACGATTTCGTGTTGAGCCGCTATTTCCACGGCGAGCCGTTCGAACGCAAGCCGATCACCCGGCACGAGTACTACGCCCAGCGCGAACAGATCGCTGAACTGTACGGCTATCGACCGTGGGTGGCCGCCTTCCTGCCGCAACTCATGCAGCAGGCCGCGCAGATCGTACGTCGCGACGTGACACCGGGATTCGTCGCCGCCGAGCTCATCGTGTGGCTCAATGAGCACAAGATGATCCGGCCCGGCTACACGACCTTGCAAGAGCTAGTCAGCGAAGCCCTGTCCGTCGAACGTCGGCGGCTGGGCGACCTGCTCACCGGCGTATTGGACGAATTGACCCAAACCGCGCTAGACCAACTTCTGGTGCGCGATGATACTCTGTCGAAACTGGCGGCGCTGAAACAGGATGCCAAGAATTTCGGCTGGCGTCAGATGGTCCGCGAACGCGAAAAGCGCGGCACGCTGCAGCCGTTGCACGAAATCGCCAGGACGCTGCTGCCCCGGCTGGATATCTCGCAGCAGAACGTGCTGTACTACGCAAGCCTGGCGAACTTCTATACCGTCCACGACCTGCGCAACCTGAAGGCGGATCAGGCGCAGCTCTACCTGCTGTGTTACGCCTGGGTGCGCTTCCGACAGCTCACCGACAACCTGGTCGATGCGATGGCCTTCCACATGAAGCAGCTCGAGGAAGAAAGCAGCGCGGGCGCGAAACAGTCACTCATCGCCGAGCAAGTAAAACGCCATCGGGAAACGCCGCAGATCGGCCGCCTGTTGTCGCTCTATGTGGACGACAGCGTAGCCGATCCGACGCCGTTCGGCGAGGTGCGTCAGCGCGCCTATAAAATCATGGCCAAAGATGTGCTACAAAACACGGCGCAACGCATGACGGTCAAGCCGCTGAGTCAACTGGCACTACACTGGTTGGCGGTGGACGGCCTAGCCAAACGTATTCGCCGTCACCTGCGCCCCTTGTACGTCGAGCTCGACTTCGTCGGCACCTCCCCAGACAACCCGTGGCTCGCGGCGCTGGCTTGGGTCAAGGGGGCCTTCGCCAAACAGCAGCGCCTGTCACAACGACCGCTCGCCGAATGTCCCGCGGCCACGCTGCCGAAGCGCCTGCGACCGTACCTGCTGATCTTCGGCGCTGATGGTCAGCCGACCGGTTTGCACGCCGATCGCTACGAATTCTGGTTGTACCGCCAGATCCGGAAGCGCTTCCAGTCGGGAGAGATCTATCTCGACGACAGTCTGCAACATCGTCACTTCTCCGACGAGCTTGTTTCGATGAACGAGAAGGCCGACGCGCTGGCGCAGATGGAGATCCCGTTCCTGCAGCAGCCAATCGATGCCCAACTCGATGCGTTAGCGGCCGAGTTGCATGCACAATGGCTGGCCTTCAACCGAGAGCTGAAACAGGGCAAGCTTACGCACCTGGAATACGACAAGGATACGCAGAAGCTGATTTGGCGCAAACCGAAAACCGAGAACCAGAAGGTGCGTGAGCAGGCATTCTACGAGCAACTGCCATTCTGCGATGTTGCCGACGTGTTCCGCTTCGTCAACGGCCAGTGCCAGTTCCTGTCGGCGCTGACGCCATTGCAGCCGCGCTACGCGAAGAAGGTAGCGGACGCCGATAGCCTGATGGCGGTTATCATCGCTCAGGCAATGAACCATGGCAACCATGTCATGGCGCGCACCAGCGACATTCCGTACCACGTTCTGGATAGCACCTACCAGCAGTATCTGCGTCAGGCGACGCTGCATGCGGCCAACGACTGCATCAGCAACGCCATCGCCGCGCTGCCGATCTTCCCGTACTACTCGTTCGATCTCGATGCGCTGTACAGCGCCGTCGATGGGCAGAAATTCGGCGTCGAGCGACCGACCGTGAAGGCGCGTTACTCGCGCAAATACTTCGGACGAGGCAAAGGCGTCGTCGCCTACACGCTGCTGTGCAATCATGTCCCGTTGAACGGCTACCTAATCGGCGCGCACGAGTACGAGGCGCATCACGTGTTCGACATCTGGTATCGCAACACGTCGGATATAGTGCCGACTGCGATCACCGGCGACATGCACAGCATCAACAAAGCCAACTTCGCTATCCTGTATTGGTTCGGGTTGCGCTTCGAGCCTCGCTTCACAAACCTCGATGACCAGTTGCAGGAATTGTATTGTATCGACGACCCGGCGCTGTACGAGAAATGCCTGATTCAGCCGATCGGACAAATCGATCGGCAGCTCATCACCAGTGAGAAGACAAATATCGATCAGATCGTCGCCACGCTGGGCCTCAAAGAGATCACGCAGGGCTCGCTGATCCGCAAACTATGTACGTACTCGCAGGAAAACCCGACACGTCGCGCGATTTTTGAGTTCGATAAGCTCATTCGTACCATCTACACGTTGCGTTACCTGCGCGACCCGCAGCTCGAGCGAAACGTGCATCGCTCCCAAAACCGCCTCGAGTCTTACCATCAGCTTCGTTCGACCATCGCCCAGGTCGGCGGCAAGAAGGAATTGACCGGCCGCACCGACATCGAAATCGAGATCAGCAACCAGTGCGCCCGGCTGATCGCCAACGTCATCATTTTTTACAACTCGGCGATTCTGTCGCATCTACTGACGAAATGGGAGGCCAGTGGCAACGCCAAGGCGCTGGCGCGGCTTACGCAGATATCACCGGCAGCCTGGCGGCATATCCTTTTGAACGGGCACTACACTTTTCAAAGCGACAACAAAATCGACCTGGACGCGCTCATTGCAGGGCTCGAATTGGAGTGATCGAATTTTCGGCGGTTCTGGCTTGGAATCCCTTATTCCTGTTACGGTGGAATACGATGCCACAACCAGGTAATCCTTTACCCCCAGCCGTGGTCAACACCTGGCGACTGAGCGTCGGCACGTCGCTGTTCGTGATCGATATCCTGGCCGACGGCAGCTGGCGACCGGCGTATATTGCGCCAAAGCGGCTGGGTGGCTGGACGATGGATGTGTTGCCGAACATGCCGCCGACGTTAGTCGATATCGCTCCCTCGGTACGCACCTGGGCGCGACAGTACGGCGCGAATGTAACGAACCGGCGCACGCCGGCGCGCCGGTTTCCCGCGCAAACCGCTTCTTCGAACAGGACGCCAGAATGAACATGCTGAAACGTCGTCTCGATGCGACAGACGAAAAGCTGCAGGAGCTGAAAACAGCCCGCAAAGCGGCAGCTAAGGCGCAGCGCCAGCAGGTCAAGCAAACGCGCGCGGATCGCGAGCGAAAGATCATGCTGGCCGGCGAGGCGTTGCTGCGGCGTGTCGATCGCGGCGAGTGGGATGAAGCCGATTTCCGCGCGATGATGGACGATTATCTGTCGCGGCCCGCCGATCGCGCGCTGTTCGAGCTCGACGATGTATAGCCTTTGATGTTCGACGTCGACGCACCGCACAGCCAGGTCGGCAAATGTTGATTTGATTCACGATGAAGGATGCCCGATGCTGCCAACGCTCCGCATGAACCGGAATTTTGTCGAGGCCTTGCTGGCCGAGCGCGCGCCCTGCTTTGCGATGGGACTCGTGGCCGAGGGCCAGACGCACTATGCTTGCCTGGCACTGCGGCCGGTGGATGACATTCCGAACGACGTAACACGCAGCGGTTTCAACTTTGGCCACTCGATACGCGGCACCGACGACTTCGAGGTCGTACACTTCGGCTTAGAGTTTTACGGCTACCGCATCTTCAATGCGCTGATCAATCCGAGCAACTTCATCGCCAGGACAATCCTGTCGCACATGGTCGACACGAAGGCGTTTTTCTTCTTCGCGGTCAACCCGTCAGGCGGTGTGACGGTGTTCAAGTCCGGCATCGGTGAATGCAGCCTGGACAGCATCGAGTCTAATCTCGAGCGGATACTGCGCTCGAGCACGTCCGATGCTCAGTACGACGCGGCGCTGACAACGTTCAGCGACCATCCAGATCCGGTCGGGCCGATGCTGCACTGGGTTTGCCGGGACTGCGAAGATTGTCTCGACCTGTCCCACAATGTAATCGAACTGGGCCCCGCGTAACGGTCCTGATGGTCCGTGTGACCGAGACCGTCATGTCACTCACCGGACGTCGCTCCAACATTCTTCGGCTGGAATAAGCCGATTAATGTTCACAATGTGGAACGACGGAATTTTCTGGGGTTCCGGCGTAGATCCCCAAGTACCACCAAATATTTCGGCTGCAGACAGACCGCCCAGGACGTCAAGAACAAAAAAACCCCGTAGAATCAATCTTCTACGGGGCTTCTTTGGACTTCCTTGGACCACTTCGGACGCTAAACTGGTGCGGCGGGGGCACGCTCGGTGCGAACCCGAAAGGCGACGGTTCAGTATCGGCAAGTGTCGGTGCCCCTCAGCGCTTGTAGTGGCGCTCAGGCGGTGGAAATCCGCATGAGGTACCGTCCGTCACGCGTACGTCGGCTTCCCACGGCAACCGGTATGCCCTGCGCACCATGTCCTGCATGAAGGTGTAAGGACAGTCGCTTGCGCCGCCCTTCACCGCGACGTAACCGCGATGCCCGAGCTGATAGATGTTGTTCTCCACACCCCAGTGAATGCGTGCCTCACGGACGAGATCGGGCCTCATCTCGCAGGCGATGATCTCGTCCGGACGATGGCTGCCTTCGACGAGGACTGTGCCGTCGAAGTCGCAGAACATGCCTTCACCCATCGAGTCGAACGTGCCGTCAGTGCCGCATAGACAAACGCTCGCCGTCTGCGCAAGGTTTTGGAACGCGTTGGACTGGTTCGTCACACGCCACGCGTGACGAATCGGGGCCGTGTAGCCGGCGGTTCGGATGATGATCTCGGCGCCCTTGTACGCGGCCTCGCGTGCCATCTCCGGAAACATGCCGTCATGACAGATGACGAGTGAGAGGATCGCGCCCTTAGGGCCGGTGCAGACCGGCACGCCGAGATCGCCCGGCTCCCACGGCTCGACCGGCACCCATGGATGCAACTTCCGATAGAAGAGCTGCACCTCACCGCGATCGTCGATGATCAGGCCGCTGTTGTACGGGTTGCCTTCAGGATTGTGCTCCATGATCGAGAAGCAGCCCCAGATCCGGTGTTCGACGCAGGCGGCCTTGAACGCGGCCACTTCCGGGCCGTCGAGGCGACACATGATCGCGTCATCGGTGCTCATCGACAGGCCGTGCAGCGCATATTCGGGGAACACGACAAGATCCATCGCTGGGTTGTTGCGCCGCGCCTTGCCGACCAGCTCGGCGATGCGCTGCGCTTGCGCGGCCAGTTGCGCCGGCGTCGACACATCAGGGTTCTGCAACTGTACGAGGCCCACTACAATGCCGTTCGGCGACTTGTTCAGTCCGCCCAGTCCGCTTGAACTCACTCGTCACACTCCTGTATGCAAGGTTGCGGGCGCGATGGCCCGGGTTCGGTTTCGTCGCTGTCGCTCGGCCAAATGACGGCCGGCACGCCCGCTCCGCGGTCAGTGCGTGAACGCGAAGCCGGGCAGCGGACATCAGAGTTCAATCTTGGATACAAGTTCATATTCAGGCAGCTTCCATGCCAACGGGTCTTGAAAACGCTGTTCGAACTCTTCGTCAAGCAAATGTTGCTCGGTCGATTTATTCATCACGTTCCCACTCCCTGAATTACTGCGAGAGACCGGCCTGCGCAAGCAGTTGCGGCCAGCGATTTCGCCAGGGACGGGCCTGCTCAAAGGCCGCCGAGGCACGAAGCACCAATCGATCGTCCAAATGACGTCCGACAATCTGCAAGCCAACGGGCAATCCGTCATCGGTGAAACCTGCCGGCACCGATGCGGCAGGTTGCCCGGTGAGGTTGATCGGATAGGTGAACGAGAGCCACTGCGTCGGCGCGACCATGCGGCCCTCAGTCTTCTCCGGCCCCTGGCAATGAACGGGAAACGGGGGAACGGTCAGCGTGGGGGTGAGCAACAAATCATAGTGATTCATGAAGCGCCACATCTTGTTGACCACGGCCTTGCGGGTCAACATCGCGTTGGTGAAGTCTTCTGCCGTCCAAGGATGGTTGAGAAAGGCCACGAGGTGCGGCGACATCTTCTGACCTAACTCTGCTGCCATCGCGCGCATGCCCCTGAGGTCCGTGTCCATCGCAACGATGGCCCAAAACGCATCAAACGGATCGCTCCATCCGGGATGCGCAATTTCGACGGTACAGCCGAGATCGCGCTCGAAGACGCGCACAGCCTCGTCGACGATGCGACGCACGCGCGCATCGACGGCGGCGTAGCCCCAGTCCGGACTATAAGCGACCCGCAACCCTTTGAGGTCGCCGTCAAGCGACTTCATCCAGTCGAAGTCGGCGCGCGGCAGTGAGTGACGATCGCGTGGATCCGGGCCTGCAATCACGGATAGCATCAGCGCGCTGTCAGCTACCGTGCGACTCATCGGGCCGATGTGCTCGAGACTCTCCCAGCTTGAAACTCCGGGATAGCGCTCGTCGCGGCAGCCGGGATACAGCGGAACGCGCCCCATGGAGGCCTTGATGCCATAGATGCCGGAATGTGCCGCGGGGATTCGGATCGACCCGCCACCATCGCTTCCAATCGCAAACGGAACTTCGCCACTGGCCACCGCTGCGCCGGAGCCGGCGCTAGAACCGCCCGGGGTGAGGTCCAGATTCCAGGGATTGCGCGTGGTTTCGAAAATCGGATTATGACCGACACCGCTGTACCCAAATTCTGGAACGTTGGTTTTACCGACGATGATGGCGTCGGCCTTCTTCAGGCGCTCGACGACAACGTCATCTTCGTCTGGAACGAATTCCTGATACGCGGCCGATCCGGACGCCGTCCTGATACCGGCCGTGCACACAAGATCCTTGATGCCCACCGGTACGCCGGCCAGCGCGCCGATTTTCTCACCACGCAGGATGCGTGCTTCGACCTCGCGCGCATTCTTGCGCGCGGCTTCGGCCGTCACTGTGCAAAACGCGTGAATCGAAGGCTCGAGTATCTCCATTCGTTCCAGATGCGCATCGACGACTTCTACCGGTGAAAGTTGCTTCGTGCGGATCGCCTCGACAAGCTCGGTCGCAGCCATCCCGCAGATCTGTTGCTTGACGGTCATATGTGCATCTCCTCGACTGTTAGGGAACAGGGCGCAACATCGCGTTCTTTAGAAACTGTGACGGATCCCCACACTGACCTCCGTCTGGCTGCTCGTCGCCGAAGCATTGGCCGCTGTGATGATGTCCGCGTAGGCGAGGCTCAGGCCATTGCCGCCCGACACGTGCTGATAAGCCGCTTCCGCGTAGAGCGTCGTTCGCTTGCTCAAATGATAGTCGGCATCGATCGTGATCTGCTGATTGTGCAGCGTGGCAGCCGTCGAACCGGAAAGATGCTCGTTCGTCAGCGTGTAGCCGGCCCCGAGACTGAACGCGCCGCCCAGCGGATAGTGGCCATAGACGCTGTAGTTGTCGAAGCGCAGATCCTCGCCGCTGATATCGGAAAAGGACGATCCGCCAGTCGCAAGAGAGAGGTAGGTTGAGTGCGTATAAAGAAGGCCGACTGCGCCTTTCCCGATGTCGAAGCTGGCGCCCGCGCCCAACACGCGTTGATTGGCGGCAGGCAGGATAGCCATATTCGAGCCGACGGCACCACCGCTAGCGTTCGGGCCGCTCGCCGGATTGGTCGCGTCCATATAGGCCGCGGCAACGTGGAACGGGCCATTGTCATAGCCTGCGCCGACGCTCAGAAGGCTATTACTCGTGAACTGGCCGGCTTCGTTGGAAAAGCCGTACATGGCGCCGACATGCCAACCGCCGATGACAGGACTCTCGTACTTGACCGAGTTGCTGACCGTGTAGCCGCCGCCGACGTTGTCGTTGTCATAGACATGCGCCGACATGTTCCCCCCGAACGAGCAGTAGGCCGACAGCGGACAGAGATAATCGACGATGGGCGTGTACTGCTTGCCGAACGTCACCGTACCCCAGTGGTCATCCGCGAGGCCAACCCATGACTGGCGCCCGAACAAGTCGCTGCCGAACGGGTTCGAGCCGTTGCTGATCCCAAATTGGCTTTCCAGCTTGAAGATGGCGTGCATACCGCCGCCAAGATCCTCATTGCCGCTAATACCCCAGACCGTGGTGCTGTTTGCCCCGTTTGCGAGTCCCCAGGCGGAACCTGCATGCCCATTGCTCTTTTCGCTGTTGGTGTACTGGAGGCTTTCATCGAGAACGCCGTACAGCGTTACGCTGCTTTGCGCATGAGCGACGGAAATGAGTGCGCTCGCAAACGCGGTCGCTGCCAAGTATTTCTTCATGGACATGATGAACCTTTATCTACATCAATAAATATAAATTAGTAATTCTAACCATTCTTACAGCGACGTTGCAGGCCGTCCGTCGTCGGGCGCCGCGCCAACGGTCTTCCGGTTGAGCGGCCCCCGTTCGAAGCTACCGTTCAGCTCGCGAGCAGCTCACGCAACGCCTTATCGAGCACTTCAATGTCGACGGGACTCGTGCCCGGACCGCCGGCAAAGTGCCCCCAGATGGAGTCGACAACGCGCAGCTCGGCGTTGGGCATATGCTTGACTTCGAACTCGCTGTCTTCGGGCGGGAAGTAGAGGTCGGTCTTGCAAGGCATCACGATCGCTTTCGCGCGGATCGACGAAAGCGCCTTGACGAAGTCGCCTTTGTAGATTTCGTTGTCGCTGATATCGCCGTTTTGCCAGGTCCATAGCATACCGAGCAGATTGTTTGCGTCCTTCGACAGCAGCCAACCCTCCCAGAATCCGACCAGAAAGTCTTCGAGCGTCGCGTAGCCGAGTTTTTCGAGATCGAGCTTTTCGCGGTAGAACGTCTGAGACAGACCCCACCCCGCATATACGCGCGCCGCCGCACGCAAGCCCTTTTCCGGCTGCACGTCGTACCAGCCGTCGCGGAACGCGGCGTCGGCGGTCAACGCTGCCTTGACACCTTCGAGGAACACGAAGTTGTGCCGCGAGCATTTCGAGGTACCCTGAAAGGGCAGGATTCGCTCGACCATCTCCGGATAGAGCGCGCCCCAGTGAAACGTCTGCAATGCACCCATCGACCAGCCAGTCACGAGCGCGATCTGTTCGATCCCAAACAATTCCGTGACGAGCCGCCATTGCATACGCACGTTGTCGTACGCGGTCGCGTTAGGAAAGCGTGCTTTGCCGTATGGAGCGGGCGTATTGCTAGGCGATGACGAAAGCCCGTTGCAGAACATATTCGGCACGATGATGAAGTACTTGCGCGGATCAAGCGCCTTGTCCTCGCCGATCAGCCATTCATTCTCGTAGTGCTGCCCCGAATACCATGTCGGGTACACGATCACGTTGTTTTTGGCGGCGTTGAGCGTGCCGTACGTCTTGTATGCGAGCTTCGCGTCGGGAATACGCAAGCCGCATTGCAACACGATGTCGCCGAGAGAAAAGATTTTGTAATCGGACATGTTCGACCAATCCTTGATGAAGACACATTGATGTAGGCACGCGGGCATGGGCCCGCTTCGCCTGGCGACGCCATCGGATCGTCAAGCGCGATCCGCGGCCACGCTCGCTTTCTTCGACATCTGCGTGATCAATCCATAGGCGATCGCGCTAACGATGAATGCCGACACGGCCGTCGAAAGCGTGGGGACTTGCTTCTCGACGATATACGCCACCGCCGATCCGATCGCCCACGCGGCGAATGCCTGAGCACGCCACTGCCGGTCGATTTCGGCACCAGGCCGCGCAAGGTACAGATCGACAATCACGATCGCCCCGATCGGCGGAACGATGATGCCGAGCAGAGAGAGCCAGGGAATGAACAGCGCCCACACGTTGGCCGCCGCAACGGCGATTCCGACGGCGGCCAGGATGACTGCGGCCGTGCGCATCTTGACGCCGACGATCCTCGACCAGCCGACAGCGGAGTTATAGAGACAGTGGGCGCAAACGGAGCCAAGGCTGCAGAACAGGAAGACGACGGCAATCGCGCTCAGCCAGGTCTCGTGCTGATGGAGCATGTAGCCGAACATGTTGTCCATGGCGAACGGCTGCGGATCGGGCAATGCGATGGCCGCCGTCATGATGCCGCCCATCAGCATCGCATAGCAGTTCGCGAACGGAAACGCCGTAAACGTCGCAACCAACGAGTCGCGGCCGTTCTTCGCCCAACGATTGAAGTCGGGCGACACTGTGCCCGCGTCGACGAAGAGGCTGATGACGATCGTCAGTCCGACGCCGAATGCCATCGACGATGCCGGGTGCGTGCCGCTATACGCGAAGACGGCGCTCCAGCCCGTATGGCCTGCGGCATCGATGGCCACCCAGGTCCCGAGCACGAGAAAGAGCGGCACGGAGATCATGCCGAGCCAATGAAGGCCCCGTATGCCGACGAACGTCACCGCGAGATACAGCACACCCGCAATGCACGTCATCGCAAGATAACTCGCCCCCGACGATGAATGAATGAGATTGCCCGTGATGCCGGTCTGCACCGCGTACCATCCAAGCAGCAGGCTGGAAAGCAGGCCCGAGGCCAGAGCGTAGCCCTTGCGCCCGAAGACGCGGCTCGCAAGCAGCGCGAAGTTGAGCCCGTGCTTCGCTCCCAGACCGCCGAGCAAAGCGACATACGCGAACATCAGCACATTTCCGAGGAGCATCGCGGCCAGCGCACGGCCGAAGCCCATCCCTGCGACTAGGATGGAGCCGGTCATTGCACTGGTGATGATCATCGGAAAGCTGATCCATACCGTTGCTACCGATAGCATACTGCGCCGCGCCGCCTGCGGAACCGGCGCGCGTTCGTACTCTTCTCCGAGCACATGCTCGAGCGCCGTTTCGCCGTCGGCGCCTATCGATTGTGGAGATGACATGACGTACTTTTCCCAATGAGGCCTGTGCCGATATCGCATCGGCGCAGATTCGAGTTGGCCAAAAAAAAAAGCCCACCCAGACGCCTTTTTGGGCGCTGGGTGGGCTCTGTTGCCCGTTGCATTCGTCGCTGTTGACGAACCGGTTGTCGTAGACGTGCCGAAGCATCGAGCGACGAAAATGCGTTGTCAAGCGATTTCGCGGAGTGTCGTGCGGACTGCATGTGCAGAGCGAGCGCGTCGTGTCGATCACAAGTTTCATATCGCTTGACAACCGTTCGGCCGTTTCGTAGCCTACTTGCCAATCAACGTGTCGCCCTGCCGCCAACATTGCCGGCAAGGCGCAAAAGGCAACAGAGCCCGAACAGACCTGCGAGTCTGCTCGGGCTTTTTTTTGGGTCGTTTCCCGCCCAAACTCGGAGAAAAAGCAATGCGTCATGGTGATATTTCCAGCAGCAACGACTGCGTCGGCGTGGCTGTCGTCAACTACAAGATGCCGCGCCTTCATACGAAGGCGGAGGTGCTCGAGAATGCGCGAAAGATCGCGGACATGGTCGTCGGCATGAAGCAGGGGCTGCCGGGCATGGACCTCGTCATCTTCCCCGAATATTCGACGCACGGAATCATGTACGACCCGAAGGAGATGTACGAAACGGCGTCGACGGTGCCGGGTGCTGAAACTGAGATTTTCAGTGCGGCTTGCAAAAAAGCCAACGTGTGGGGCGTCTTCTCGCTCACGGGCGAGCAGCACGAAGAACATCCGCGCAAGGCGCCGTATAACACGCTCGTGCTTATGAACAATCACGGCGAGATCGTCCAGAAGTATCGCAAGATCATGCCGTGGACGCCGATCGAAGGTTGGTATCCCGGCGACTGCACTTATGTTTCGGAGGGTCCGAAAGGGCTAAAGATCAGTCTCATCATCTGCGACGACGGCAACTACCCGGAAATCTGGCGTGACTGCGCGATGCGCGGCGCGGAACTGATCGTGCGCTGCCAAGGCTACATGTATCCGGCCAAGGAGCAGCAGGTTATGGTTGCGAAGACGATGGCGTGGATGAACAACGTCTACGTCGCTGTGGCAAATGCCACCGGCTTCGACGGTGTGTATTCGTACTTCGGTCATTCGGCGATCGTCGGTTTCGATGGGCGTTCGCTCGGCGAATGCGGGACCGAGGAAATGGGCATTCAGTACGCCGAGCTTTCGGTCAGTCTGCTACGCGATGCGCGCAGGAACATGCAGTCGCAGAACCATCTCTACAAACTGCTGCACCGCGGCTACACCGGCAAGATCAATTCCGGCGAGGACATCCATGGCGTAGCGGCTTGTCCATTCGAGTTCTACGGCAAGTGGGTCAACGACCCTGAAGGCACGCGCCGCGCGGTGGAGGCGCTCACGCGTGCGATGCCCGGCACGCCTGAATGTCCGGTCGAAGGTATTCCGCACGCCGATCCGGCCCACCGGTAAAGCATGCTGCGCGCCGGGAAACCGGCGCAGCGATTCACGAGGGATGACGCCAATGCAGGATAACCTTGCTCAATACAGAATCAGGACGGAGCCTTACTACCGGCCGATCGATCAAGAGATCGAATTATTTGCCGCGGCTTACTCGCAGCGCTTGCCGATAATTTTGAAAGGCCCGACAGGGTGCGGCAAAACGCGCTTCGTCGAATACATGGCGTCGCGACTGAACAAGGCGCTGGTGACAGTCGCATGCAACGAAGACACGACCGCGTCCGACCTCACCGGTCGCTTTCTGCTAAACGGCGACGGCACCGAGTGGCACGACGGACCGCTGACCACCGCCGCCCGCTATGGCGCGATCTGCTACCTCGACGAAGTCGTCGAGGCACGCTCGGATACGCTCGTCGTCATTCACCCGCTGACCGACGACCGCCGTATGCTGCCGCTCGACAAGCGCGGCGAATTGATCCACGCGCATCCGGACTTTCAGTTGGTGGTGTCCTACAACCCCGGATACCAGGCATTTGGAAAAGACCTCAAACCATCGACCCGGCAACGCTTCGGCGCAATCGAGTTCCACTACCCCGACGAGGCCGCCGAAGCCGATATCGTCGCGCACGAAAGCGAAGTCGATCGCGATATCGCCATCAAGCTCGTGCGCATTGCCACCCAGTCGCGCAAGCTTCGTGGCCGGGGATTGGCCGAAGGCATATCGACACGCATGTTGGTGCATGCTTGCGGATTGATACGCGGCGGAATTGACGTTCATGCCGCCTGTGCGCTCGCCATGACGCGCCCGCTCACCGACGACGAGGAGGTGCGGACTGCGCTCGACGGCTTCGTTCGTGCGCAGTTCGGAACGTGATTGACATGCCGAACGAACGCGCAAGCGACAAGCTATCGGCAACCGCACAAAGCGGCGCGGCCGCATCGTTTGCCGGCACCACGCGCATGCTCGAATGCTACGCCGCGGGATTCGAGCTTCAGTATGCCGATTCGATTGCCGCGCCGGCCGAGCAGAGAGCGATACGCGTCTCGATCGACACTAACGTGTTGGCCGAGACTGGCGGCGCGCCAACACGCACTTCGATTAGCGCAGGCACGATTCGCATTGCGCAGGCGCCTGCATGCGACGGCCCGACCGCGGTGCGACTATACGAAGCGTCCGTCGCTCACGCGCTCGCGCATTTGCGCTACTCGCGCCGCGCTTCGCCGATCGGCTCGCGCGGACCGCTGAGGGTTGCCGTAGCGTCGTTGATCGAGGATGCGCGCGTCGAACGTCTGCTGATGCGCGAGTATCCGGGCCTGCGCGGCTTGTGGGGCAAGTTTCATGCGGCGTCGTGGGAGCACGGCCCGCTGACCTTCACCTCACTCGCGGCGCGGCTCGCCCGCGCCCTGCACGATCCCGCCTATGACGACCCCAACCATTGGGTCCGCAAAGGGCGCGAACTCGTCGAAGAGATCGCGTCGCGTGCCGACGATACCGCCGCCTACGAGGAAGTCGCTGACATACTGGCAGTCGACCTCGCGCAGATGCGAGTGCGATTCGACGCTTCATCGTACTGCGTCGAGCCGCCCTATCGCGACGACAACACCTACTTGTGGGCAGCCGAATGCGAACCCGTGCACGCGCGAATGGAACAGGCCTCCGGTGCGGTCGATCAGGCAACGGCGCGGCCCGACATGGCGGATAGTCCGATTGCGCACGACGACACACCACCGCCTGGCACAATGCTGCGCGCTCACCGCTATCCTGAGTGGCACGCCCGGGTTGGCCTTGTCTTCGACGATTGGACCTGCGTCTATGACCGTGAGCGCACAACGGAGCCTGCCCGCGACGGCGACAGCGCGACGCGCAAGAACGCTGACAGCGGACGAGCGCCGCCACGCTGGTGGTATCGGCCGGCCGAGCGCCTCCGCGGACGATTCGAAGGCGACGAGCTCGACCTGGGCGCAATCATCGACTACGGCGTCGCGCGACGCATGGGCGTGCCCAACGAGGGCAAAGTGTTTCTGCAAAAGCGGCGCGTGCGGCCGAGCATGTCAGTATTGCTTCTGCTCGATTTTTCCGCATCGACTGGCGACCTGGTTGAAGCTCGGGACACGACCGTGCTGGATATCGAAAAGGAGGCCGCGGCAGCGATCGCGACTGCGCTCGACTCGACGTCCACGCGCATCGCGCTGCATGGCTTCGCGTCGAACGGCCGCCACGAGGTCCGTTATCTGCGCATCAAGGATTTCGACGAGCCGTTCGCCGAAGCGCAGCGCCAGAGGCTGCAAGCGCAGCAGGGTGCATTCTCGACGCGCATGGGCGCCGCTTTGCGGCATGCGGCGACGCAATTCGACGACGAGAACAGCGAGGCAAAGGTGCTCGTGCTCGTCACGGACGGCGAGCCGTCTGACGTCGACGTCCACGATTCCTCTCATCTGATCGAAGACGCCCGCCATGCCGTGTCAGGAGTGTCTGCGCGCGGCATCCTGCCGTTCTGCTTCGCCCTCGACAGAGATGCGGACCGATACGTCCGGACGATTTTCGGCTCCGATCGCTGCATGGTGCTGAGCGGTGTGGCGAATTTGGCGTCTCACGTCAGCAAGGTGATCGGAAGCCTGATATGAGCGAGCGAACACATGGCGCCGGCATCAATCGCGTCCGCGCTTTTTTGGTAGGAGACAATGAAGGCTCGGCCGCACGGCTCTCCGTTAATTGAGACTAGGCGAACCAACCGAATACAGGCGCGCACAACCGTGGCACATACCAACACAATCAAGGTAGGGGTATTGTTTTCGAAAACCGGCATTACGTCGGCGATCGAGTCGTCGCAACTATATGGGACGCTCTTCGCGATTCGCGAAATCAACGATGCCGGCGGCATCGCAGGACGCGAGCTCGTGCCGATCAGCTACGACCCAGGATCAGATCCCGTTAAATATCGCATGTTTGCAGAGCGACTCATCCTGACCGACGATGTTCAAGTCATTTTCGGCTGCTACATGTCGAGCGCGCGAAAAGCCGTGGTGCCGGTCGTCGAGCGCTGGAATCGGCTGCTGTTCTACGGCACGCTTTACGAAGGCTTCGAGTACTCGGAAAACGTCATCTATACCGGCGCGGCACCCAATCAGAACAGCGTGCAGTTGGCCGATTTCATGACGTCGAACTTTGGTGCGCGCATCTATCTGGTCGGCTCCAATTACATCTTCCCGTACGAGTCGAACCGCATCATGTCGGACCTGGTCTCGCAGTACCGTGGCGGCGCGAAGCTTGGCGAACGGTACGTGCGCCTCGATGCCACCAAGGATGACTTCGCCGAAATCGTCGAGGACATTCGCACGACCCGCCCGGATTTCATATTTTCGACCGTGGTCGGCGACGCGACGCAGCACTTCTATCGCGCCTACGCGCACGCCGGCCTCGATCCCGCATCGATGCCGATTGCGAGCCTGACGACCTCGGAAGTCGAGGTCGCGCAGATGGGCGACATCGCGGAAGGCCATTTTACGGCGGCACCTTATTTCCGTTCGATCGCGTCATCAACCAATCGGCGCTGTCTGGAGAAATTCGGCCGAATGCTCGGATCCGAAACGATACCGAACGCAAGCTGGGAAGCGGCCTACTTTCAGGTCCATTTCTTTGCGCAGGCAATGCGTGCGGTTGGCTCGGCCGACATCGAGACGCTGATGCCCGAGTTGCTCCGCAGCGAATTCGACGCGCCGCAGGGTCGTGTCAGTATCGACCCATCGACTCACCATACAAATTTAAATCCGCGCATCGGACGTGTGAACCGCGAGGGAGAATTCGACGTCGTATGGGAAGCGCCGGCACCTATACGGCCGGATCCCTATCTCGTCGCCCACACACTCGGTGACTGGATGGTTCGATGACGAGCGGGAGCAGTGAATGAATGACGAAGACCAAGCTGCCCAAGGCGAGCCAGCGCCGGCCTTGCCGCTTTCTCATTCGTTGAGGGATTTGCGGTCGCTGCGCGTGTGCGTGTTCCATCCGCACGACCACGACGGTGCGCAGCTCACGCAGCAGCTGCAGCGCATCGGGTGCAACGTGCACGCGGTCTGGCCGCCGTTGGCGTCACCGCCGCCCGGCACCGACGTCGTTTTCATCGCGCTCTCTCCCGACATATTGAGTGCCCTCGACGACTGGTGTACGGACGATGAGGCGCCGCCGACGATCGCGGTTCTCAACTACGAGAACCCCACCGTCATGGAGGCAATGCTGCGCATCGACGCAAAGGCCGTCGTCACCTCTCCCATTCGGTCCTTCGGACTTCTAAGCGCCCTCGTCCTAGCACATGAGATCGGCCGCGAGCGCAAGAAGCTGCGCAAGCGCATCATGCGTCTCGAAGAAAAGCTCGGCAGCGCGCGCAAGGTCTCGGAGGCTCAGGACATCCTCTGCCGTCAGCGCGGCGTCAGCAAGGACGAAGCGTACCGAATCATGCGCGAGCAAGCGATGGCCAAGCGCATGACGGTCGAGGACATCGCCTCCGCCATCACCAATGCGAACGATATCCTCTCGCCCCGTCACTGACGGCACGTAGGCGAGCCGCGGG
Organism: Paraburkholderia aromaticivorans; assembly: GCF_002278075.1. Classification (NCBI taxonomy): domain Bacteria; kingdom Pseudomonadati; phylum Pseudomonadota; class Betaproteobacteria; order Burkholderiales; family Burkholderiaceae; genus Paraburkholderia; species Paraburkholderia aromaticivorans. The sequence goes on from NZ_CP022994.1 coordinate 49,242, forward strand.
CAAGACCCCGCCGTGTAGTTATCGGCAGTGAAAGCAGCATAAGATATGGCCTGCGGCAGTGCGGCTTCGGTTTGAGCTAGCGCGCTGCCCCACCACGTAGCCGCAACGCAGCGCAGGCGCAGCAAATGCGGCAAAACGCCGCTCGCCCTTGGCGATGAGTACCAGATCGAACGTGCCGTTTCAGTCCCGCCTCGCAATGCCGACAAGGCGTTCCGCAGTATGCCGGTCCGCGCCGCCATCAGCATCACGATTCCGGCTTCGACGTCGGCCTCGGGATAGTGGAAGTCGATGGTCGCAAAGCGTTGTCGCGTCGAAGACTTCAGGTCTTTCGTGCCGCTCTGATAGCCCGGGTTGATCAGCATGAAGTCGGGATGTGCGTGCAGGAGTTCCCCTGCTCCAGCTGAAGGTCGTCGATACCGTCCGTTGCGCGCGCAACGGACGTGCGACCGTGAAAAAGGCGAGGGCTCGCGCCCTCACGTGTGATGGGCGTTCAATGGCTGATCATCCAGGGGCGCCCACCGCCGCCGGGGCTCTTCAACCCGTTCGGATTCGTCCCGCCGCTCGCGCCCGCGAGCGACACCTTCGCGCCGGAGCAGCATCCGCACCCCGGCCGGTGGCGTGCCGGCATCTCGCTCGAATGGCGCGGCGCGTGCGCCGCGCGCTCGTTCGTCGCGTGTGCGTTACGCTGGGCACCGGACATCAGCGCGAGCGCCGGCGCGCTGACGATCCGCGACGCCACCGCGCCGCATTCGGGGCACTGGCCCGGGCGATCGCGCTCGGCCATGCTGCGCATGACGGCAAAAGAACCGCAGCTTTCACAGTGAAAGTCGTAGATCGGCATGGCTTGCCCCTTGCGTAATGAATGGACGTCAGGACCTGACGATGTCCGGAGAGATCGGCAGATCGACGCCGCCTTTCACGTGCCTGACCGGGCCTTCCGTGTTCGGCCGGATATCGAAATCGAAGATCTGCGTCGGCAGCCACAGCGTCGCGCAGGCGTTTGGAATATCGACGACCCCGCTGATATGCCCCTGGACCGGCGCGCACCCGAGGAGCGAATACGCCTGAGCCCCGGAATAGCCGAACTTCTTCAGGTATTCGATCGCGTTCAGGCAAGCCTGGCGGTACGCGACGTGCACGTCGAGGTAGTGCTGCTTGCCACTTTCGTCGACCGAGATGCCCTCGAAGATCAGATAGTCGTTGTAGTTCGGCGTGATCGGGCTCGGTTTGAAAACCGGATTGCGGATGCCGTATTTTTCGATTCCGCCCTTGATCAGACTGACGCGCATGTGCACCCAGCCCGCCATCTCGATCGCGCCGCAGAACGTGATTTCGCCGTCGCCTTGGCTGAAGTGCAGGTCGCCCACCGACAATCCGGCACCCTCGACGTAAACCGGGAAATAGACCTTCGAGCCGCGCGACAGATCCTTGATATCGCAATTGCCGCCGTGCTCGCGCGGCGGCACCGTACGCGCGCCCTCGGCGGCGGCCTTCGCCTTTGCGTCGCCTGTCAGCTTGCCCATGTGCGCGGTCGCAGCGAACGGCGGATTGGCGAGAGGCGGCACGCGGTTCGGCTCCGTCGCAATCAGCGCGGCTTCGCGCGCGTTCCACGTTTCGAGCATCTTCGGGTCCGGCAGGCAGCCGATCAGACCCGGATGAATCAGCCCGGCGAAATTCACGCCGGGAATGTGGCGCGAACTCGTGTAAAGCCCGTGAAAATCCCAAATCGCCTTCTGCGCGTCCGGGAAATGATCGGTCAGGAAGCCGCCGCCGTTGGACTTCGAGAAGAACCCGTTGAAGCCCCACTGACTGTCCGGCCGCGCGCCGATGTCGAGTAGATCCACGACGAGCAAGTCGCCCGGCTCGGCGCCGCGCACGCCCACCGGCCCTGACAAGAAGTGCACGATCGACAGGTCGATGTCGCGCACGTCGTCGGCGCTGTCGTTGTTCTCGATGAAGCCGCCAGTCCAATCGTACGTTTCGAGGATGAAGTCGTCGCCCGGATTCACCCAGCATGCCATCGGGATGTCGGGGTGCCAACGGTTATGAACGTTCTCGTTTTCGTAGGCGGACTGGTTCAGGTCGACCTTGATCAGGGTGTCAGGCATCTCGCATTCTCCTTGGTTCAATGGCATGTACGTGCGCGGCGCCCCACCGCACCGCGTTGAACGGCATGTTTTCGCCGGTGGTCAGACCGACAGGTACTCGCGGATCCGGTCCGTATCGCCGGAGTCGCGCGAGGTCTGGTGTACGAAACGCCCGCCTTCGATCACGAACAGCCTGTCCGCGACGTCAAGCGCAAAGCTCAGCACCTGCTCCGACACGAGGATGGCGATGTCGCGCGTCTTCCGGATTTCGTTCAGCGCCTTCGCGATGTCCTTGATGACCGACGGCTGGATGCCCTCGGTCGGCTCGTCGAGCAGCAACACTTTCGGGTTCGACACCAGTGCCCGCGCGATCGCCAGCTGCTGCTGCTGGCCGCCCGAGAGATTGCCGCCCTTGCGCTTGCGCATGTCGTAGAGGACCGGAAAAAGCGCAAAGATTTCGTCGGGCACGCGCAGGCTTTGGGCGTTTTCGAGCCCCGTCTGGATGTTCTCCTCGACGGTGAGCGCCGAAAAGATCTGCCGCCCCTGCGGCACGTAACCGATGCCCTTGGCGACGCGCCGATAGCTTTCTTCCTTCGACACGTCCACCCCGCCCACGCGCACCGAACCGCGACCGGACGGCAGCATCCCGATGAGCGCCTTGAACAGCGTGGTCTTGCCCATGCCGTTTCGCCCCATGACGGCGACGGTTTCCTTGCTCGCGACATTGAATCCAATGCCGTGCAGCACCTCGCTTTGCCCGTAGCTGACAACCAGATCGTCGACTTCCAGCATGTCCCCTCCCTTCAATGCCCGAGATACACGTCGATCACCCGAGGATCCGCCTGCACCTGTGCCATCGGCCCCTCGGCCAGAATCTTTCCCTGGTGCATCACCGTTACCTTGTGCGCAATGCGCTCGACAAACGCCATGTCGTGTTCAATGACGATCATCGAACGGTTCCGGCAGATCCGGTCGAGCAGCTCGGCGGTGATTTCACGCTCGCGCACGCTCATGCCGGCAATCGGCTCATCGAGCATCAGCAGCTCCGGGGCCTGCATCAGCAACATGCCGATTTCGAGCCACTGCTTCTGCCCGTGCGACAGCAGGCCGGCTTCTAGATCGAGCGCCCGCGCCAGACCGGTTTCCTCCGCGACCGCCTGGACGCGATCGGCCACCTCGGAATCCTGCTTGTACGCCAGCGCACCGAAGACGCTGCGCCCGCGCGGGAACGACACTTCGAGGTTCTGGGCGACCGTCAGGTTTTCGTAGATCGAAGGCGTCTGAAACTTGCGCCCGATGCCCTTTCGCACCCGCCGGTACTCGGCCAGCTTCGTGATTTCCTCATTGCGGAACTTGATGCTTCCGGCCGTTTCCTTCGTCTTGCCGCAGATGAGGTCGAGCAGCGTCGTCTTGCCCGCGCCGTTCGGACCGATCACGACGCGCAGCTCGCCACGTTCAAGATAGAGATTCAACGAATCGATCGCCTTGAAGCCGTCGAACGACACAGTCAGGTCTTCGATCGCCAGCAAAAAGTCCGTGTTGCTCATCGCTCGTACTCCTTCTTCCCGCTGCCGCCCAGCAGACGCTGAAAACGCGGCCGCACGTGCTGCTCGTACAGTCCGGCAAGCCCGTTCGGGAACGCCATCACAACGCCGATGAACATGGCCGCCATCAGGTACAGCCACAGATTCGGAAAGCTTTCCGAGAACCACGACTTGCCGAGATTCACGAGCACGGCGCCATACACCGCGCCGACGAGCGACATGCGCCCGCCGATCGCGGCGTAGATCACCATCTCGATCGACGGGACGATGCCCACGAACGACGGCGACATGAAGCCCACCTGCAGCGTGAACATCGCGCCGCCGATCGCGGCGAGCAGCGCCGCAACGCAAAACGCGAAGACCTTGAACATCGAGACGTCGTAGCCCGAGAAGCGCACGCGGTCTTCCTTGTCGCGCATCGCGAGCAGCAGCGTGCCGAGCTTGCTGCGCTGGATCCAGCGGCAGCCGAGCAGCGCGGCGAGCAGCAGCACCGCGTTGACGAAATAGAGGATCAGCTTGGCCTCGTTCGACTGGATGTCGAAGCCAAGCAGCGTGCGCAGGTCAGTGATCCCGTTGACGCCGCCGGTGTAGCCCTGCTGGCCGATGATCAGCACCGACAGGATCAGCGCGACCGCCTGCGTGATGATCGCGAAATACACGCCGCCCACGCGCCGTTTGAACATCGCGTAGCTGATCACGAACGCGAGCGCTGTCGGCACGACTAGCGCCGCGAGGATCGCGAACGGCAGCGAGTGGAACGGCTTCCACCAGAACGGCAGCGCCGTCACCTGGTTCCAGTCCATGAAGTCGGGAATGCCCGGCGTCGTTTGCGTCTTCGTCGAGATCGGATCGGACGCCTCGAGCTTCAGGAACATTGCCATCGCATAGCCGCCGAGCCCGAAGAACACGCCCTGCCCGAGACTCAGCACGCCGCCGTATCCCCACGCGATGACGAGCCCGACAGCGACGAACGCATACGTCAGGTACTTGCCCATCATGTTGAGGCGAAACGCGTCGAGAGCGAGCGGAAAGATCACGAGGATCACCACGGCCAGTATCGCGATGCCGCCATAACCGGATGCGTCGACCCAGCGCGCCAGCACGCGCCAGCCTTTCGCCGGCGCCGGGGAAGCGGCCGGCGCGGACGCCCGGTCCGCCAATGGATTCATGGGTTCCATGTCCGTCTCTCCGAACAGGTTGGTGAGTGACGGGAAATCAGTCGGTAGCCGTCAACGGGCGCCCGGCGAGACCCGGAAAAGAAAGTCATGCGCGCCGCACCTTTGAAGCGAACAGGCCTTGAGGTCGCAGCATCAAAATGCCGACGACCGTGAGCAGCGTGAGCACGCGGGCCGTGGACCCCGAAAGGAAGAACTCGCTGATCGACTGCATCTGCGCGATACCGAAGGCCGAGGCGACCGTACCCAGCAGGCTCGCCGCGCCGCCGAACGTGACGACGAGAAACGAATCGACGATATAGAGCGAACCGCTGGTCGGCCCGGTGGAGCCGATCGCGGTAAAGGCCGCGCCCGCGACGCCCGCGACGCCGCAGCCGATTGCGAACGTCATCCGGTCTGTGAGCTTCGTATTGATGCCCGCGGCGTTGGCCATCGGCCGGTTCGCGACCGTCGCCCGCACGCGCAGTCCCCAGCGCGAGCGGTAAAGCGCAAGCAGCAATCCGCCCGTCATCATCAGCGCGAGGCCCATCACGAACAGGCCGCTCACCGGAATGTCGAGCCCCTGGGCCGGCTCCCACGAGCCCATTAGCCAGTCGGGAAGTGCGGGGCTCACTTCCTTCGGCCCGAACGTCGAGCGAAACACCTGCTGCATGCCAAGGCTCAAGCCCCAGGTGGCGAGCAGCGTATCGAGCGGACGCCGGTACAGATGCCGGATCAGCGCCCATTCAGCGAGCCAGCCGGCCGCGAATGCGAGAAAGAACGCGGCCACGATCGCAAAGATGAAGTAGACCGGCGTGAACGCGTGCCACACGTTCTGCGCCACCCACGAAAACATGTAGACCGTGTATGCGCCGATCGTCATGAATTCGCCGTGGGCCATGTTGATCACCCCCATCTGGCCGAAGATCACGGCCAGCCCGAGCCCCATCAGCAGCAGGACGCTGAACAGGCTCAGGCCGGCGAACCCCTGCATCAGCGTAATGTTGAAAATGTCTGTAGCGGACATCGCAGTTCTCCTGAGGCGGGGCCGCCCGAGCGCGGTCCCCGCCGTGCTGACGGTTGCAGCAGTTACATGTAGCCCTTCGGGAACGGATTCGGCTGGATCGGCTCGGCGGATTGCGCGACAACCTTGAACTGGCCGTCGGACTGTCCCTCGCCGATCAGCGAGCGGCTCCACAAATGGTGATTCGCGTCCACCTTCGCGTAGCCCTGCGGCGCATTCTTGAGGTCGATGCCCGCTGAGACGGCCACCACCTTGTCCACGTCGAAGCTGCCGGCCCGCTCGCACGCGGCCTTCCAGATCCACGGGCCGAGGTAGGCCGCCTGCGTCACATCGCCGATCACGGCGTGCTGGCCGTACTTCGCCTTGAATGCGGCGACGAACTTGCTGTTGTTGTCGTTGCTAAGCGACTCGAAATACTTCATCGACGAATAGAAGCCGGCAAAATTGTCGCCACCGATGCCGAGCACCTCATCCTCGGTGACCGACAGTGTCAGCAGGAGCTGCTTCTGCGGCGTGATGCCCGCTGACTTGAGCTGCTTGTAGAACGCGACGTTCGAGCCGCCGACGACGGTCGCCAGAATGCAGTCCGGCCGCGCGAGCTTGATCTTGTTCATCAGCGAGTAGAAATCGGTCGTGCCGAGGGGGTAGTACTCCTCGCCGACCACCTTCGTGTGCAGATGCTGCTCGATATGGCGGCGTGCGATCTTGTTCGAGGTGCGCGGCCAGATATAGTCCGAGCCCACGAGGAAGAACGTCTTCGCCTTCTTCGTCTGCGACGCCCAGTCGAGCGCCCAGAGAATCTGCTGAGTCGCCTCCTGGCCGGTATAGAACACGTTCTTCGACTGCTCGAGACCTTCGTAGAACGTCGGGTAATAGAGCAGCCCGTTATCCTTTTCGAAGACCGGCAGCACCGCCTTGCGCGAGGCCGACGTCCAGCAGCCAAACACCGCCGCGACGTGATCGCTCTCGAGGAGTTTTTTCGATTTTTCGGCGAACGTCGGCCAGTCGGACGCGCCGTCTTCCTGAATGATCTGGATCTTGCGGCCCAGCACGCCGCCCATTGCGTTGATCTGGTCGATGGCGAGCCGCTCCGCCTGGATCGACCCCGTCTCCGAGATTGCCATCGTGCCCGTCGCCGAGTGCAGCTGACCGACCGTCACGGTCGTGTCCGTCACCGCGAGGCCGGTCGTGTTGACCTTCGCTGTCGGCGGAACCTGCGCGAACGACATGCGCGGCACGCCTAGCGCCATCAGCGGCGCGGCGGCCAGCCCGCCCAGCAGGCGCCGGCGCAGCTGCGAGGGGGCTTCGGGTGCATCGTCTTCGAATCGATCGTCTACGGCCATTACATTCTCCTTGTCTGATCCGCTTGGCTAGCGGCCGGCAGGTCCCCGCCGGTGCGTGGGCAGAATGTAGGAAGCCAATATGGCGACCGAAATACGTCGATTGACGTATTTCCTCCGATGCGACTGGTACGTACTTTGCTTCTCGCCTCCTCTCGGCTATCCGTGCACTAATAAGGATCATCCGGCATGGCACAGATGCACCAACCCGCATCGCCGCAACCCACGACGCAGCGCATCGTCAAGATCAGGCGCGACTACAACGCGTGGGTCGGAGACGAAACACTCGAGGACTACGCGCTGCGTTTCACTCCGCGCTCTTTTCGGCGCTGGTCCGAGTTTCGCGTCGCGAATACTGCGATCGGCGCGGTATCGTTCCTGGTGCTCGAAGCGATCGGCGGCGCGCTGGTGGTCAATTACGGCTTTACCAACGCGGTCTGGGCCATCGCGGCTGTCTCGATCCTGATTTACTTGACCAGCCTGCCGATCAGCTATTACGCGGCCCGCTACGGCGTTGACATGGACCTGCTGACGCGAGGCGCGGGCTTCGGCTATATCGGCTCGACGCTGACCTCGCTTCTCTATGCGAGCTTCACGTTCATCTTCTTCGCGCTCGAAGCGGCGATCATGTCGCTCGCCCTGCAGCTCTACCTCCATATATCGATCGACGCTGCCAATGTGATCAGCGCGGTCGTCGTCATTCCGGTAGTGATGTTCGGCATCACGCTGATCAATCGGCTGCAGAGCTGGACCCAGCCGCTGTGGCTCGTGCTGTTCGTGCTGCCCTACGCCGCCGTGCTGTGGCGAAACCCTGGGCTGCCGGCCGAATGGACAACCTTTTCGGGGTTCGCGCTGCATGGGCACGAGTTCAACCTCCTCGCGTTCGGCCAGGCCTGTACCGTCGTGTTCGCGCTGATCGTTCAGGTGGGCGAGCAGGTGGACTATCTGCGTTTTCTTCCGCCGCTCGGCGCGCATAACCGAAAGCGCTGGTGGATCGCGCTTCTCACCGCCGGCCCCGGATGGATCGTTCCCGGCGCGCTCAAGATGCTCGGCGGCGCGTTCCTCACGTTCGTTGCGATCCAGTACGAAGTCGATGTTCCGCACGCGGCACAGCCGACGCAGATGTATCTCGTGGCCTACCACCAGCTGCTCGATCCGCTCGGGCTCGCGGCGTGGGCGCTGCCGGCGATGACGCTATTCGTCATCATCTCGCAGCTCAAGATCAACGTGACGAATGCCTACGCCGGCTCGCTCGCATGGTCGAACTTCTTCGCCCGGCTCACGCATAGCCATCCGGGGCGCGTCGTGTGGCTCGTCTTCAACGTGCTGATCGCGCTCCTGCTCGTCGAAATGGGCGTGTTCGAAAGCATCGGCAAGGTGCTGTCGCTGTATGCGAACATCGCGATCGCGTGGATCGGTGCCGTCTTCGCCGATCTCGTCGTCAACAAGCCGCTCGGTTACAGCCCGCGCCACATCGAGTTCAAGCGGGCTCATCTGTACGACATCAATCCGGTCGGCGTCGGCGCGATGCTGATCGCCACGATCGTCGCGGCGCTCGCCCATAGCGGGATGCTCGGTGAGCTCGCGCAGGCAATGTCGTCGTTCATTGCGTTCGGCGTCGCGTTCGCCTGCGCACCTGCCATCGCGATCGCCACGCGCGGGCGCTACTATCTGGCGCGCGAAGGTGAGCCTCCGGAGAACGGCGCGACGCGGCGCTGCGTGATCTGCGAGAACGAATTCGAGTACGACGATACGGCGCACTGCCCCGCATACGGCGGCACGATCTGCTCGCTGTGCTGTTCGCTCGACTCGCGCTGCAACGACCGATGCAAGCCCCACGCGCGGTTCGGATCCCAGCTCAGCGCAGCGGTCCACCGGCTTTTCCCGCGCATCGCGCCTGGGCCGACTGCGTTACGCCTCGTCCACTATGTCAGTCTCGTGGTTGCCATGTTGGTGCTGTTCGCCATCGTGCTGTACCTCGTCTGGTCGCAAAGCGTGAGCTCGCTTGCCCCGCCGGATTCGCACGCGTGGCGGGTGCTCACGCATAGCTATGTGAAGATCTTTTTCGCGCTCTCGCTGATCGGCTGCATCGCCGCCTGGTGGCTCGTGCTCGAGCGGGAAAACCGGCGCGTCACGCAGGAAGAGTCGCAGCGGCAAGCAGAACTGCTGATGCATGAAATCGACGCGCACCAGAAGACCGATGCGGCACTCAAACGCGCGACCGCGGCGGCGGAGTCGGCCAACCGGGCCAAGAGCCGTTACGTGACCGGGCTGAGCCACGAACTGCGCACGCCGCTCAACAGCATCCTCGGCTACGCGCAATGGCTGCTGCAGTCGAAAGACGAAATGCCGCCAGGCCGGCATCACGCGATCCAGACGATCCATCGAAGCGGCGAACATCTGCTGGCGCTCGTCGACGGGCTGCTCGACGTCGCCCGTATCGAAGCCGGCAAGCTGCAGCTGAACGTCACGAAAGTGTTGCTGCTGGATTTCATCGCGCACGTCACGTCGATGCTGCGCCCGCAGGCCACTGAAAAGGCGCTGAACTTCGACGTGCAAACCGTCGGCCGCCTGCCGCGGATCGTGAAAACCGACGAGAAATGCATGCGCCAGATTCTCACCAACCTAATCGGCAACGCGATCCGCTTCACGCCCGCCGGTACGGTCACGCTGCGGGCCAGCCATGCGTGGGATACGTTGACGTTCGAGGTGATCGACACCGGCCCCGGCATTCCGGCCGCGGAAATCGAGCGGCTTTTCATGCCCTTCGAACGCGGTCATGCCGCGTCCGAGTACGATCATGGCGCGGGCCTCGGGCTGACAATCTGCCGCCTGCTGACGCAGGCGCTCGGCGGCAGCCTCGAAGTCGACAGCGATGTCGCCCAGGGGACGCGCTTCATCGTCAAGCTGTTCGCGCCTGAGGTGCATGCGGTGGAGCCCACGCGCACGGAACTGGCGGACATCCGCGGCTACCACGGAGCGCGACGCACCATTCTGGTCGTGGACGATTTGCCCGAACAACGGGCGATCGTCGTTCAGCTCCTCACGCCGCTGGGCTTCCTGATCGCGGAAGCGGGCAGCGGGCCGGAAGGGTTGCGCTGGCTCGGCACTCACACGGCCGACGCGATCATCATGGATATCTCGATGCCCGAGATGGACGGCTACGAAACGAGCCAACTGATTCGCGAGCGTCAACTTAGCGCGGCGCCGATCGTGTTGCTCTCCGCCAATGCCTTTGCAGACGACCGCGAGCGCGCAGCGATGATCGGCTGCGACGACTATCTGGTCAAGCCGCTGCAGGTTCCGTTACTGCTCGACAAACTGGCAAGCCTGATGAAGCTTGAGTGGATCGTATCGAACGTGCCAGCCGAAGCGCCGATTCCGGCATCATCCGCGCCGCCAGAGAACAGGCCCCGACTGCCGCAAGCATTGCGTACGAAACTCAAGACGCTGCTCGACATGGGGTACGTGCAGGGCGTAATCGAACAGCTCGACGCCACGGCAACGGAGTTGCCTGAACTGCGTGGCCAACTGACGTCGCTGCGCTCGCTCGCACAGCGCTTCCAAATGACTGAGCTCGCGCATCAGCTCGAGCTTTTCTCCAGCGACTCCCATGCTTGAAGAATCTGTTTGCCTCACCGGGTCCGCTCCGTCCGATTTTCCCGGGGACCGCACCGTCGTCCTGATCGTTGACGATACACCGGACAACCTGGCGCTGCTCTCCGACACGCTACAGGCCGCGGGCTACGCCATCCTCGTCGCCCTAAACGGGCAAGCGGCACTCAAATGCCTTGCTCACGTCACCCCGGACGTTATCCTGATGGACGCAATGATGCCCGGCATGGACGGCTTCGAGACATGCAGACGTCTGAAGCTCGACAGTCGCCACGCGCATCTACCCGTGATCTTCATGACGGCGCTCACGGAGAGCGAACATGTCGTGCAAGGTTTCCGCGTCGGCGGCATCGACTATGTGACGAAGCCGGAGAAGCCCAGCGAGGTTTGCGCACGTATCGCGGCGCACGTGCAACGCGCGCGCGCGCAACAGTATGCAGACGCGGTCCTGGGTCTGGAAACGCGTGCGGCGCTGATCGCGACCACTGACGGCACGATCCGGTGGCAAAATCCGCAGGCGGCGCGGCAACTTGCCCGCTACGAAGACGCGCAGACTGAAACCGGTGACCCGGCCGAGGCGCCGTCCTCCTGTTTGCCTCCGGGATTGCGCCGATGGCTCGCATCGTGGGTCGAAAACCGCTGCGACGCCCAGGCTGTCCATGAAATCAACGCGAACGGCGTGCGCCGCACGGCCCGCGTCACCGACAGCCCTGTGCGCGGCGAATGGGTGATGACTCTCGAGGAGTTCGACGATGTCGCCAAGACGACTTCGCTGGCGGCCCAATTCGGAATCACGACCCGCGAAGCGGAAGTGCTGCTGTGGCTGTCGCGCGGCAAGACCAATCGCGACATCGGGGACATACTCGACATGGCGCCGCGCACGGTCAACAAGCACCTCGAGCACCTGTTCCGCAAGCTTCACGTGGAAACGCGCTCAGCTGCAACAGCGCTCGCTATCAAGGCCGGGAGCCGGTATTGAAGGCGCGCGGCAGCAGCAAATTGACGCGCTGGCCCGCTGCCCCTCAAGCGGATCATCACATGCGAACGCTGCAACGCGCGTCGAGGCCCGGCAGCGCGTGGTTGACCTGCTGAGAGGTGGCCCGGGAAATCGGACAGAGGGATAAGTGGAGCAGCTGGAATCTGAGCCCGGCATAATGCCGGCAAAGGAAACCAGAAGATGACGAAGAGAACCCGGCGCACGCTTGCAGAACTAGCACAGCAATTCGATGTGCACCCGAACCAGATCACGGAATGGAAGCGCCAGTTGCAGGAGCGTGCAGCCGATGTGCTCGGCGCAGCGAGCCAGCCTGCGAGCCTCCCGTTGACCTGAAGGCGCTGCACGCGAAGATCGGGCAGCTGGCGCTGGAGAATGATTTTTTATCCGGCGCGCTCGGCAAAACGGGTTTGCTGAGCGGAAAGAGATGATTGACCGTACCCACGCGTTGCCGGTGGCGCGTTAGGCGAAGCTCGTCGGGATCAGTCGTTCGAGCGCCGACTACCTGCCACGAGCTTTCAGCGACGCCGATCTGATGCTGATGCGCCGGATCGACGAGTTGCATCTGGAGCATCCGTTTGCCGGGGCGCGCATGCTGGCCCGGATGCTCAGGCGCGAGGGGTTCGTGGCCGGACGCAAGCATGTCGGTACGCTGATGAAGCGCATGGGCGTCGAGGCGCTGTACCGCAAGCCGAACACGAGCCGGCGGCACGCGGCGCACAAGATCTGGCCGTACCTGCTGCGCAACCGGAGGATCGAACGCAGCAACCAGGTCTGGGCATTCGACACGACCTACATTCCGATGGCGCGCGGCTTCGTGTCCCCCAAGGGGACTTCCTGCGGGGCGTATCTGACGGCGGTGGTCGACTGGTCGAGCCGCCGCGTGCTCGCGCACCGGGTGGCGATCACGCTCGAAGCCGAACACGCCGTCGCCGTGCTGGAGGAAGCCTTTGCGAAATATGGGCCGCCTGAAATCGTCAACACCGACCAAGGCAGCCAGTTCACCAGCGACGCGTTCACCGAGGCCGTGCTGGGCAAGGGCATCCAGCTGTCGATGGACGGCAGGGGAAGCTGGCGCGACAACGTGTTCGTCGAGCGGCTGTGGCGCAGCGTGAAATACGAGGAGGTGTATCTGAAGGCTTACGAATCGGTTAGCCACGCGCGGCAGTCCATCGCCGCTTACCTGACGTGGTACAACCAGCGCCGACCCCATTCCAGTCTGGCGGACCGGACGCCGGATGAGGCTTACTTCGCGATGCTGCCTGCGATCAAAACGGCAGCGTAACGTCCGGCAGGCTCCACCTTAAATCCCGTCGCGACTGTCTGAACGAACGGGGCCACCTCTGGTGACCTTCGTCAACCGGATAACGCTGCCCCTTCGCTCCACCCTCATTACAAGGGCTTTAGCACTACTACGGGCAGCTCCGCCCCTCGTTACGGCATCGGTATTCTTCCTCATGGTGTTGGCCATTTGTCATTTCCCTTTTCATCCGCAACAAGGTTCTCACGTTCCATACCGAAGCCTGTGTTGAGCTCATGCCGCCTCTACGCCGGCTGCCGTCAGGTCCGTAAACAGGTCTCGTCCTGACTGATCCTGGAGCGACGAAATGACCCCAGTTTTGACAGCGCTTTAACGAATTAACGACGCATCATCGAACGGTTTGCTTGCGCTCATCTTCTCAACACGTACCTGCCATCCTGATGAATGACTTTTCCACGGTCGCTCACCACCACGCCTTTTGAACGCAACAGCACCGGGCGGTTTGAAGCCTGCTCCTGCAAGCCGGCTTCGGGAGGCCTACTCCCATCTTCAGTACAGCACCACAAGCTTTCGCTTGTGTTCGTGACACACTCTCGTCCACCCGCCAACTCTTGCCCACCGGTCGCTTGCGACGGCGAAACGCCTTCTCCAGGACCGGCAGCAACTTGATGGCCCAGCGGTGCACGGTCGAATGATCGACATCGATGCCACGCTCGGCCATCATCTCCTCGGTTCTGGTGCAAATAGGTAAGCCGGTCGAGAAGTTCCATATAGGTAAGGATATCTTATCGATTGGACAGGACAGCATTCCAGACAGCGGGCGCAGCGGTATCCTTGAGGCCGAGCTTCGCGAGATTGAACTGACCCTTGCGAATGCGATGCATCAACTCGATGCCTGAAATCGTGGTCGCGGCGCTCCTGAACCGTTTGAAGCCGAGCATCACGTTCGCTCTGGATTTGATGTGGCGATGGTCCTGCTCGATCAGGTTATTCAGATATTTCGAGGACCGGACCTTCGTGTCCTCAGGCAGCAGACCTTCGGCCTTCATCTCGCGCACCGCGCGGTGCGAGGCAGCATAGCCATCTAGCGTGATGGTCTCCGGCGGCTGACCCTGATGCCTGATGGCCTTGCTGAAAAAAGCTTTTCCCGCGGCCACGTCGCGCTTTGCCCTGAGCATGAAGTCGACCGTCTGGCCAGATCGATCTACCGCCCGGTACAGATAAACCCACCTGCCACGAATCTTCAGGTACGTTTCGTCAACACGCCATGACCGCCCCGCGGGCGTGCTGAAACGGTTCCAGCGCTTGACGAATTCCGGCGTAAAACGCCTCACCCAACGCAGGATCGTTGTATGAGCCAGCGACAAACCCCGCTCGGCCATCATCTCGACCAGATCGCGCAGGCTGAGCTTGTAGCGCAGGTACCAGCGCACACACAGAATGATGATCTCCCGATCAAAATGCCGCCCATCGAACAGCCCGTCCACACTCTTCTTGCTCATTACCAGCCATCAGTTCACTTGTTCCCCACAACTCTAACCGATTCGCCTTCGCTATTTGCACCAGAGCCGGCGGGACGACCGTAGTCAAATTCGAAGAACGCTTCGGTGTTACCAGCGAGAAGATCGCGGTCGCGCTTCCTGACATAGCGGTGCAGTGCTTCCGCCGTGGTGCGGTGTATCGGGACCCAACGCGATTTGCCAAACTTGGCGCATCGAGTATGCAGCCGCTGCTCGAGATCGACATCCGAACGGGCCAGTCCCGTCGCTTCGGAGACTCTCAGTCCAGCAGGCAGCGCGTAATTGCATAGTCGCGCATGCCGGTAGCACTGTTGCGGTCGAAGGCGTTTAGCAGTCTTGATCTCGTCAGGGGAGAACATCGGGCAGTCCGCTGTGATGCCATAAGGCGACCCGCGGCAGTGCTGCGATGAGATCTGTGGTTGGGATTCCACGGCTGCTCTTGAAGAGAAAATAACTACGAAGCGAAATGCCAACGCTCTTGATAGCGTTGGGCGCGAGTCCGCGCGTGCGACACATGACGAAGCGGACGACATCCGCTGGAACTAGCTTCGATATGTCGACTGGGCCCGTGCCGAAACGATCAACAAGAAACTCAAGCATGCGACGCCGCCGCACGTGGCATGTGCTATCCGAAAGGCCGCGAACCTCCACGAGGTGCCGATTGAGATCCGTCAGCTCTCCTGCTATTGCGGCGGATGCCGTCGGAGCCGGCTTTGCAGGATCGATGCCGGACATGTCAAGAAGGCGCTTCAACGCAGCGGAATATGCCTGCTGAACTGCGCTGAATCTCGCGCACCAACTCTGACGGGCGTCATTAAAAAGACAGCGTACCCTCCAGCCCGTCCCCCTTGTGGCACGAACGCTGGGGCACCGCCCGCGCGAGGTGCACGCATGGGCCGCAAGGACTTGGCCCGGATGGAGGACAAGGGTTATTCCGTATATCCAGAGCGATTTTGTACTCTTTAAATTTAAACGTACATTGTCGACGACATACATTTATACGAGGATAACCCGGCATGGATGAGAACTTCGCCACGGCACTCGCGCTGTCCCGTGCTTACGCAAGCGGCCGTGCCGATCCTGTCAACACGGTCCGCTCTGCCTTGAAGCGGGCACAGCAGGTGCCGGCGCTGTTCATATCGACAACACCGGAGCGCGCGCTCGCCGAAGCAGAGGCGTCCGCCGTCCGGTGGCAGAACCGCGCGCCGTTGAGTCCGCTCGATGGCGTACCTGTCGCATGGAAGGATCTGTTCGACATCTCCGGAACCGTAACGACTGCAGGATCGGCCGTGTATGCGGGCCACGAGCCCGCACCCACAGACGCTCCACTCGTCGCCGCGGCGGCTCGGGCAGGCCTCATCGGCATCGGCAAGACGAACCTCTCCGAGTTTGCGTATTCGGGGCTCGGCCTCAATCCGCATTTTGGCACGCCGGTCAATCCATTTCTGGACCACGGAGCGCGCGTGCCTGGCGGGTCGTCCTCGGGCGCGGCGATCGCCGCTGCGGCCGGCATCGTGCCGATCGCAATCGGCACCGACACCGGCGGCTCCGTGCGCATTCCTGCGGCTTTCAATGGTGTAGTCGGCTACCGGGCGAGTACTTCGCGGTATCCGAAAAGCGGCATGACGGCACTGTCGAAGACGCTCGACACATCAGGGCCGATCGCGCGAAGCGTCGCGGACTGTATGGCGTTCGACGCGGCCGTGCGCGGCACGACCATGGCCAGGACCTCTAAGAACCTGAAAGGGCAGCGCTTTGTCGTCGATCCGTCGCTCATCGAGCGTTACTCCGTGAGTGACGCCGTGGTCGCGAACCTGCGACGCTTGATCGAAAGACTTCGAGACGCAGGCGCCGTGGTCGACGCGCGCCGTTTCGCGACACTGGAACAGGTACACGACCTCATTCGCACGCACGGATGGCTGGGCGGCCTGGAAGCGTTCGAGGTCCATCATGCGCTGCTCGATTCGCCCGATGCAGACCGTATCGATCAGCGCGTGCGCACGCGTCTGGAGAGAAGTCGCGCCGTTCCCTCCGGGCGCCGCGACTACTTGCTCGCGCGCCGCCTGGAACTGATTGCATCGTTCAGGCATGAACTCGCCGAGGCCACCTTGATCGCGCCGACCGTGCCGCTCGTCGCGCCTGAGCGCGCACCGCTCGAAGCCGATCCAGAACGGTTCGCGCTTGTGAATCTGCAGACGCTGGCGCTCACGATGCCCGGCAGTTTTCTCGACACGCCGGCGGTCGCCATGCCGTCCGGCACCGACGAGCACGGCCTGCCCACCAGCGTGCAGCTGATGCGCGCACAAAACGACGACGACGTGCTGCTCGACATCGCATGGTCGATTGAACGACAGACATTCAATTCCTGAGGAGGAAACACACGATGGCAAAGGAAATCCTGATCGCATTTGGTATCGACGTCGACGCCGTCGCCGGCTGGCTCGGCTCCTATAGCGGCGAGGACTCGCCCGACGACATCTCGCGCGGGCTCTTCGCCGGCGAAGTCGGTTCGATGCGCCTGCTGAAACTGTTCGAGCGCGAAAAGCTGAAAACCACGTGGTTTATTCCGGGCCACTCGATCGAGACTTTCCCCGAGCAAATGAAGGCAGTCGCGGCAGCAGGCCATGAGATCGGCATCCACGGCTACAGCCACGAGAACCCGATCGCGATGACGCCAGAACAGGAAGAAGCGGTGCTCGACCGCAGCATCGAACTCGTCACCCAGCTTGCGGGCCGACGTCCGACCGGCTATGTTGCGCCGTGGTGGGAGTTCAGCGCGGTCTCGAACGAACTGCTCGTCAAGAAGGGCATCAAGTACGACCACAGCCTGATGCACAACGACTTCCATCCGTACTACGTGCGAGTCGGCGACACCTGGACGAAGATCGACTACAGCAAGCATCCGAGCGCGTGGATGAAACCGCTCGTGCGCGGCCAGGAAACGGACCTGGTCGAGATTCCAGCCAGTTGGTATCTGGACGATCTGCCGCCGATGATGTTCATCAAGAAGTCGCCGAACAGCCACGGCTTCGTCAATCCGCGCGACATCGAGCAGATGTGGCGCGACCAGTTCGACTGGGTCTATCGCGAGCACGATTACGCCGTCTTTCCGATCACGATCCACCCCGACGTATCCGGCCGCCCGCAGGTGCTGCTCATGCTCGAGCGGCTCATCGCGCATTTCCGATCGCACGACGGCGTACGTTTTTGCACCTGTGACGAAATCGCCGACGATTTCCTGCGCCGCCATCCACGCGGCATATCCGCCTGACCCTCATTTAGGGAGCACAACGATGAAGTTGAATCTACTGTCCGAAGTCGGTTTCAAGCCTGAAAAAATCCTGCCCGTCGACGTGAAACGCGCAACCATCGTCGCGTTCTTCGCCTGGGTTTTCGCCGTCTACGACTTCATTCTCTTCGGCACACTGCTCCCAGAAATCGGCAAGCACTATGGATGGGGCGCCGCGACGCAGGCTGAAATTGCGACATTCGTCGCGATCGGCACAGCGGTGATTGCCTTCGCGATCGGACCGCTGCTCGACCGACTCGGCCGCAAGGCGGGCCTCCTGTGGACCGTCGCGGGCGCGGCGCTTTGCTCAGGATTGACGGTGGCCGGCGGCGCGATGGGTCAGTGGCCGCTCGTCCTGATCCGCTCGCTGTCGGGCCTTGGCTATGCCGAGGAGACCGTCAACGCGACGTACCTGAATGAGCTGTATTCAGCCGCCAACGATCCGCGCCTGAACCGCAACAAGGGCTTTATCTACAGTCTCGTACAAGGTGGCTGGCCGATCGGCGCGCTCATCGCTTCGGGCCTCACTGCCCTGCTCCTGCCGCGCATCGGCTGGCGGGGCTGCTTCGTCTTCGCAACCTTTCCGGCCGTCGTCATCTTCTTCATGACGCGACGCCTGAAAGAGAGCCCGCAGTTCCTGCTGCACAAGCAGATCAAGCAACTGCGCGACGCAGGTCAGGACAGGGAAGCGCGTTCGCTCGCGGGCGAGCATCAGGTGGACTACGAGCAGCACAGCCGGGCCGGTTTGCGCGAAGCGTTCCGGGGCGATGCGCTCAGGGCGACGCTCGTGCTAGGCGGCGGCATCCTGCTGAACTGGTCGGCGATCCAGGTGTTCAGCGTGCTCGGCACGACCGTTCTCACGCGCGTTCACAACGTGTCGTTTGAAAACTCGCTGCTGATCCTCGTGCTGTCCAACGTGATCGGCTATTGCGGCTACCTGAGCCACGGCTGGATCGGCGACAAGATCGGCCGGCGCAACACGCTCGCCATCGGCTGGATGCTCGGCGGTCTCGCCTTCGCGGGCATGCTGATGGGACCGAGCAGCGCGGGTGTCGTCGTGGCGCTCTACAGCCTGGGACTGTTCTTTCTCATCGGACCGTATTCGGCGGCGCTGTTCTTCATTGGCGAAAGCTATCCGACCTCGATCCGCGGCACGGGCAGCTCCATCGTCCACGCAATGGGCCCGATCGGCGCAATTCTCGCGGGTGTCGGCGTAACGTCGATGCTCAACCACGGCGGCGACTGGATGCATGCGGCGATCTGGTTCGGCGCCGTGCCCTGTTTCCTTTCAGGTGTGCTGATCCTTTGCGCGAAGCACGTCAGCCCTGAAACCATCAAGTAACCCATGAGCGGACAATCACACATGAAAGTTGCCCTGATCACCGGCGCCGCAAGCGGCATCGGACAGGTGCTGGCAGTGGCCTATGCGCAGATCGGCGTGGCCGTCGTGGGCGGCTATTTTCCAGGCGACCCTCACGACCCGCTTGGCACGGAACGAGCCGTTGCGCAGGCCGGCGGCCAGTGCGTAATGCAACCGGTCGACGTCACGTCCGCCGAACAGGTGGAAGCCTTCGCGAATGCCGCTGTCGAGCGGTTTGGCCGGATCGACTTTGCCATCGCCAACGCCGGCCTGCTGCGCGCCGCCCCGTTAACCGAGATGCGCGATGACCAGTGGTTCGACATGCTCGATGTCGACTTGTCCGGCGTGATGCGCACTTTCCGGGCGGCCGCGCGTCACATGTCAGACGGCGGTTCGATGGTCGCGGTATCGTCGATTGCGGGCGGCGTGTACGGCTGGGAGAACCACACGCATTACTCCGCCGCGAAGGCCGGCGTCCCGGGCCTGTGCCGTGCCGTCGCGATGGAACTTGCTGCGCGCAATATCCGCTGCAACGCGGTGATCCCAGGCCTGATCGAGACGCCACAATCGCTCGACGCGGTGAACTCGCTCGGGCCGGAAGGACTCCGGCAGGCGGCGCTCGGCATTCCGCTCAAGCGAGTCGGCCGGCCTGCCGAAATCGCCACGCTGATTCGCTTCCTGACGAGTGATGACGCGTCCTACATCACCGGCCAGGCGATCATCGCCGATGGCGGCCTGACCGTACGCTGGCCCGGCTAAGGAGACTCGCGCAATGACTGCATCATTTTCTCTCGACGGCCGACGCGCCGTCGTCACGGGCGCCGCGAGCGGCATCGGCGCTGCGATTGCAACGGCGTACGCCGCGCTCGGCGCGCGCCTTCTGCTTGCCGACCGCGACGCCGGGCGCCTCGCCCAGCAGGCCGATGCGTGTCGCGCACTCGGCGCTGCCGTTCAGACGGTGCAGGCTGACGTCGGTGTGGAAGCGGATGCGAACCGCATCGTCGATACTTGCATCGAGGTGCTCGGCGGCATCGACATTCTCGTCAACAACGCCGGCATGCTGACGCAGGCGCGTTGCGTCGACCTGACGACCGCCATGTGGGACGACATGATGCGCGTCGACCTACGCAGCGTGTTCCTGTGCACACGCCGCGCGCTACCCGTGATGATCGCGCAGAAATGGGGCCGCGTGATCAACGTCGCGTCGCAGCTCGGCATCAAGGGCGGCGCAGAGCTGTGCCATTACTCGGCTGCGAAGGCGGGCGTGATCGGCTTCACGAAGTCGCTCGCGCTCGAAGTGGCGCCGGACAACGTGCTGGTCAACGCAATTGCGCCGGGACCGATCGAAACGGCGCTCGTCGATGGCATCAGTGCCGCATGGAAGAAAGCGAAATCGGCTGAATTGCCGTTGCGGCGCTTTGGCAGGCCGGAAGAAGTCGCGCCGGCTGCCGTGCTGCTCGCGTCGGACCCGGGTGGCAACCTGTTCGTCGGCCAGACGCTCGGGCCGAACTCCGGCGATGTGATGCCCTGAACTGCCCGAAAGCCTGACGGAGAATCATCATGTGCGGAATGTGCGGACTGCTCGGCGGCGGCAATCACTGGTCTAACACGACCGCGCCCGACAGTGGTCCGAATGCGCGGCGCCAGCGCTACATCCGGGCCGCGCTTGCCAACCGGATCCTGATTCCGCTGCGCCTGAGACTCGACGACTTCCACGGGCAGTCGTTCGTGCTGTCGTCGCCTACGGGCAGGAGCGAGCTCGTCGGCGACTTCGCCCAGGTCTGGAAGGTTGCCGAGACGATGCTCGGTCGTCCCCTCGATCCGCTGACCCTGTTCGAAGAGCCGCGCGACACAGCGGAGCCGCACGTATGAGCCTCGCCTACGATGTCATTCCAGTCACGCTCGTCACCGGCTTTCTCGGCAGCGGCAAGTCCACCCTGCTCGCCGACGTGCTCAAGGGTGACGCAGCGCGGGACACCGCCGTGCTCGTCAACGAGTTCGGCGCGGTCGGACTCGATCATCTGCTGGTGGGCGAAGTCGAAGCGCAGACCGTGCTGCTCGACAACGGCTGCATCTGCTGTTCGATCCGCGGAGAACTGAAGGACGCGCTCGCGACACTGTTTTCACGGCGCGCGCGCGGCGAAGTGCCGCCATTCACGCGGGTCGTTCTGGAGACGACCGGGCTTGCGACGCCGGCCCCCATCGTCGCCACGCTGCTCGCCGATCCTGTCATCCGCAGCCATTACGTGCTCAACTCGACCGTAACGGTAGTCGATGCGCTCAACGCTGCCCTGCAGCGCGCGCGACACCCCGAATGGCTGGCGCAGGTCACGGCTGCGGACCGCATCCTCATCAGCAAGACCGATCTGGCCGACGAGGCGCACGTTGCAGTATTAATGACTGCGCTTGGCGAGATCAATCCCGCGGCTGAAGTGTTGAGCCGCAACATGGAGGCGGATGCCCTACTCGATCTGCTGTTTGCGCCTGCGAGTCCGGACGCTCTGATCCGCAGAATCGGCGCGCAAGCTCGCCCGATGACGCCCGCCGGTTTCGGCGCAACGGGCGCCACACTGGCTTTCGCCCATCGCACCGCGATACGACAAAACGACATCAGATCGTTCTGCATGCAGATGGACGAACCGGTCGATTGGCAGATCTTTACGCTCTGGTTCACCATGCTGCTCAACCGGCACGGCGATAATATCTTGCGCGTCAAGGGATTGCTTGCGATCAAGGGCGCAGAACGGCCTGCCGTGCTGCATGCCATCCAGCATCTCGTTCATCCGGTCCTGCATCTGGATACCTGGCCCGATGCAGTGCGTGCATCGAAGCTCGTCTTCATCACCGAAGGGCTAAGTGGCGAGAGAATCGAAGCATCCTACCGACGGTTTTGTTCCACGCTCGAAGAACCCGTTCATTGAAACCTGCGTATACCCAGACTCCCGCACCGGCCGTGCACCGGTCCAAGGTCGAACTACGCGTCCTCGGCACCTCGGTCACGCTGCAGGAGCATATCCGCAAGCAGGCCGAGCACGATCTCGGCATCAGGCTGCGCTTCATCGTCGAGGACGGTTCGGCCGTGCAGCGCAATGGAGTCATGCATCCGGAAAGTTACGAACTCTACGATCAGTGGTTTCACAGCATCGACTGCCTGTGGCCGGCGCGCGCACTGCAACCGATCGACGTGAGCCGCATTCGCCGCTGGGAAGAGATCAATTCGCTGCCGCGCGCCGGGCGGCTCGCCCGGCGGGCAGGCACGGGCGCCGGAAGCATCCCGGTCGACCGCCTGTACGTGCAGGCGGACAATTCACTCGGGCGCAAGGTGTCCGGGCGCGTCAGCATGCTGCCGCTCACGCACAACGCAGACAGCTTCGTCTATCTCGAGGACGCCTTGCCGGCAACGCTCGTCGAGGGCGGTGAAAGCTGGGCATGGCTGCTCGCTCCGCAACTCGCGGGCCGGGTCGCACTGCAGGCAGACGCCGCGATCGGCGCCATCGACGCCGCGCTCGCCGTCGAAGCCAGCGGTCTGATGAAGTTTGCCGACATCGGCAATTTGACGATCGAGGAGATCGACGCACTTATCGCCACGCTGATCGAATACAAGCGCCGCGGCCATTTTGCGGGCTTCTGGTCAAGCTTCGCCGAGGCCGCGCAACTGATGATCTCGAACAAGGTCGTCATTCAGAGCATCTGGTCGCCGGCATCGGTGGAACTCGAAAAAGCCGGACTGCATTTCAGACTCGCGAGTCCGCGCGAGGGTTACCGCGCGTGGTTCGGCGGCATGTCGCTCTCGCGTGCAACGCAAGGCCGCGCGCTTGATGCCGCTTACGACTACCTCAACTGGTGGCTCGACGGCTGGGCCGGGGCGACCATGGCGCGACAGGGCTTCTACATCTCGAACCAGGAGCGCTCTCGCGACTATCTCACCGACGCGGAATGGGCTTACTGGTACGATGGCAAACCCGCTGCTGCCGAATTGCTAGGTCCGACCCGCAGGCATCTGGTGGCCGCGGGCCAGCGTCGCGACGGAGGCAGTTACGTCGCGCGCATGGGCCGCATCGCGGTATGGGATTCCGTGATGGACGAACACAATTATCTAGTGCGGCGCTGGACCGAATTCATGCGAGCCTGACGCCGCCCATCAAGCCGAACATGACAAGACGCGCAAGCGCAACCATTTCAACTCAGCCTTCCGTGACCGACGCACCGCTGCGCTATCGTCTGATTCACGACCAATTGAAGAACGCCATCGCGCTCGGAAAGATCGCGCCCGGACTGGTGCTGCTTGAAGGACCTGTCGCCCGCGTATTCGGCACAAGCCGCGTTCCGGTTCGCAAGGCGTTCGAGATGCTGCATGCGGGCGGCCTGCTGCACACATTCGAAGGACGCGGCTATGTCGTCGCGAGCCCCGACGGTAGTGCCCCACCGCCTCTGCGCGCGCCGCTTTCGGAGTCCGCCCTCGGATTCGACGAGGCGCATGCGCCGCTCGCCCTGCCTTCGAACAGCGAGCGCATTTATCACGCCATGGAAGCGGCTGTTTCAATCGGTATTACGTTCGGCCATTTTCGTATCGACGAGAGCGAGGCGGCCGAAGCTTTCGGTGTGAGTCGCGGGACGGTTCGCGAAGCGCTGAGCCGCCTACGCGATCTCGGCCTGGTCGAAAAGTCCGCCTACTCGCACTGGCTGTGTGGACCGCTTACCGCACGGGCCGTTGCCCACGACTACGAGTTACGCGTACTTCTGGAGCCGGCAGCGCTGAGGGCTAGCATGCCGCATCTGTCGAAAGAGAAGTTGACCCTGGCGCTAGCTGAAGTGGAGCGCGCGATCGACGAGCCTGACTCGATCGACGCGGACGCCCTGGAGCGGATCGAAACCGCGTTGCACGTAGAATGCCTCAGCCAGGCGCCAAACAAAAAGCTGCTCGGCATGATCGGGCACGCGCACATGCCGCTCACTGTCAACCATGCTTTCTATAACGCCTTCAATCTTCATCCCGAAGCCGGCACGCTGGTCGAACATCGAGCAGTACTCAAACACCTGCTCGCGGGAAGCACCGAGGCCGCAGTCACGGCACTTGCCGATCACCTCCACGCGGGCCAAAAACGCACGCTGCAGCGCCTGAAAGTTCTGGCGGTGCTGCCCGAGCCCGATCTTCCGGTTTTCATGCACCGTATCTCATGATTCGATGCGGTCAAAAGTGAAAATTGCAAGGTTTTGAGGGGTCGCTCTACCATTGCCGCGTAGTGGTCTAATTTCCTCGGACACGTCGATAGGAGGACAATCCGGAAGACGACAGCCTGCTTGCCCCGGCTGGTCGGCTGAACGCGATTCGGAAATGATGCGCGATCTTTTTTCGCTTCGCGAAGGTCATGCACCCGCTCCCGTTTCGAGGTATCGCTCCACGAGGGTGAGGATGGCCTTGGACTGGTACCCCTTGGCCATCAGGCACAGTTGGTCGGCGAACGGGCGATAGCGCTCATCGAGCTCAGCCACCTGTCCGGCCCACTGCACGATGTTGCGCATGTCTCCGAGTCGAGCCAGTTGATGCAGGCGTTCCAGTTCCGGCGCGGGCGGTGCGACGAGCGGGCCGGCCGCCTCTTCTTCCGCGCAGGGCGCCGCCTGCGGCGCGTAGGTCCAGTTGAGCTTCAAGAGAGCGGCGATCCGTGCCAGGAGCCGGTCCACATCGATCGGTTTAGGGGCGAAGGCATTCGCGCCGGCTTCCCGACTCTTCTGCTCGTCGCTGCCGGACGCGCTGGCGGACATCGCGATGATCGGCACTTCCGCGAGGCCCGGTAGTTGCCGCAGGCGGCGCGTGGCTTCCAGCCCGTCCATCTCCGGCATCACGATGTCCATCAGAATCCAGTCCGGCCGCGTAACCTGGGCCTTTGCCAGCGCCTCACGGCCGTTGGCCGCCTCGATGACGTCAAAGCCGAGCTGGCTCAACAGGTCGATCGCCATCGCGCGATTTGCGGCGACGTCATCGACCACCAGGACCGTCTTGCGCGGGCCCTCGTAGCCGGTCACGCTCCGTTCAGGTGGCGCCACCACCACGGTCTCGATCACCGGCATGTCCAGTTCGAACCGGAAGGTGCTGCCCGCGCCGACCGCACTCGTGACGTGGATGTCACCGCCCATCAGCCGCACGAACTGCCGGCTGATCGCCAACCCCAGGCCGGCCCCGCCGAGCCGGCGCTGCGGGTCGCTCACCTGCTCGAAGGGCTGGAAGATAGTCTCCAGCTTGTCGGCGTCGATGCCGATGCCGGTGTCTTGCACCTCGAAGCGCAGCCGCGTGGGCGGCGCAAAGCGCACGCGCAGACTCACCCGCCCCCGATCGGTGAACTTGACCGCATTGGCCAGCAGGTTCAAGAGGACCTGGCGCAGCCGGCTCTCGTCGGCGCGGATTCCCGTGGGCAGGTCCGGCGCGAAGTCGCAGGTGAAGTCGAGGCCCTTCTGTCGCGCTCGAATCGTGATGATCTCCGCAATGATGCGCAGGAATTCGGCCAGCGCGATGTCGGTGCGGTTGAGCTCCAGCTTGCCCGCTTCGATCTTGGCGAAATCCAGGATATCGTTGATCAGCGTCAGCAACTGCTCGCCGCTGTGCTGGATCACGTTCAGGCCTTCGCGTTGGCGTGGGTCCAGCTTCGCGTCGCGCCGCAGTATTTGCGCGTAGCCCAGGATGCCGTTCAGCGGCGTGCGCAGCTCGTGGCTCATGTTGGCCAGAAACGCGTTCTTGGCCTGATTGGCCGCTTCGGCTGCCCGCCGTGCGGCGCGCTCCGCCTCGGCCTCCTTGCGTTCGGTCAGATCCAACACGAAC
The DNA here is from genome assembly GCF_002278075.1 of Paraburkholderia aromaticivorans. NCBI lineage: Bacteria > Pseudomonadati > Pseudomonadota > Betaproteobacteria > Burkholderiales > Burkholderiaceae > Paraburkholderia > Paraburkholderia aromaticivorans. Next base: position 75,244 of record NZ_CP022994.1, read on the forward strand.
GCGACGCCGTTTTCCTGCGAGCCTTCCAATAAGGCGCAGCCGATCAGAACCGGGATGCGCCGGCCATCCTTACGGATATATTCCTTCTCATAGGGCTGGCACGTTCCAGTCTGCCGGAGCGCTTCAGTGGCCCGCGCATCGGCGGCGCGGAATTCCGGTGGCGTCATGCTGTCCCAGCGGATGTGGCCGGACAGCAGGTCCGACCGCGAGTAGTCGACCATCTCAAGAAATGCGTTGTTCGCCTCGGTGACGTTACCGGCGAAGTCCCAGAACAACAGCCCGATGATATTGGAGTCGACGAGCCGCCGGATGCGTGCTTCGCGCTCGCGCAGCGCCTCCTCGGCCCGCTTCCTCTCGCTGTTCTCCTGCTGCAGATCGGCATAGAGCAGCGCGTTCTCCAGCGAGATCGCCGCCTGGGAAGCCACCACCTCCAACACCGCGATGTGCCCGGACGTGAAGGCTCCCGGAGATGAATTGTTCTCGACATAGAGTGCGCCGACGAGTTTGGCTTGCTTGACCAGTGGGAGGCAGAGCACGGACCGGGGCCGCCGATGCTGCACGTACGTATCCTCCGAGAACAAAGTCGGCGCTGTGGCGTCGTCCAGGATCACGCTCTCGCGCGTTCGGATCACGTAGTGGAGCACGGACTCGGGAAGCTCGGAGGGCGTCACGGCCGCCTGTCGCAGTGTGACCTCAACCCGGCCCTCGCGGGTCGTCGCCTCTGCCTCGATCCGCGGCTCGTCGCCCCGGAAAAGGATGAGCAGACCGCGCTCAGCACCCGCATGCTCGATCACGATCCTCAGGAGCGTCTCGATGAGCTTGCAAAACTCGATCTCGCCCGACACGGCTTGTGAGGCCTTGACCACCACCCCGACATCCACCTGTGCCGACTCCATCAACTCGCGGTACTTCGCCTCGCTAGCCTTTACTGCAAGAAAATTTCTCGCCTTCGATCTTAATTCTTCTGGCATGAACGGCTTGATCACATAGTCAATGGCGCCCTCGCGCAGCAACTCGATTCGAAGCTCCTCATCCGCCTTGGCCGTAACAAGGATGAAGGGAATAGTCTCTAGTTCTCGGCTGGCACGAATCCTTCGAAACATTTCGTCGCCATCCATCTCTGGCATCATAATGTCACTGATGATCAAATTCGGGATCATCGTCTGCGCCTTTTCAAGGCCTTCACGACCGTTCTCCGCGGTCTCAAGCTCAACATCCGGACCAAGCGTTTCGCAGATGTATTCCCGCATGTCTGGGTTGTCCTCCACCACAAGCACCAGAGACTTTTTCGGTTTCGGCGCGAAAATTACTTCAACTGGCTCACGAGGCTTTGTTCGTTCACCCTTTTCTCTACGGAATTGTCGAAGCGACTCATCGACAAACGGAGGTGCGGTCAATTCGACATCTGGACGACAGATGACGGGCGTTTCTTCGGGTGCTTTTGCCGGAATTTCTATCGTAAAGAGTGCGCCCCCTTCGGACGATTGCCCAACGGTGACTCGTCCGTGTTGAATTTCAACAAAGTCTTTGACGATGCTGAGACCCAATCCTGCCCCCCCGAAGCGGGCACTCCCTGGAATCTGAAAAAATCGCTCAAAAATCGAGTCCCGAAACGTCTCAGATACTCCCGGACCGCTATCGCCAACATCGATAACAGCAAGAGATTCGGAATTTTCGTGAAGCTGGCATCGGATCGCACCTCCTGCCGGCGTGAACTTGAAAGCATTCGACAAAAGGTTGACCAAAATTCGTTCAAATTTTTCGATGTCGATTTGAACCGACATTGACAATGGGGTAATGACAGAGAATCGAATGCCTTTTTCCTTGGCCATATTCTCAAAGCTGGAAGCAATATGTTTTATGAGCTTCGCCAGATCCGCTTCATAGTAGGTAACGGTTATCTTCCCGGCTTCGAGTCGTGCAACATCCAAAAGATCATTGATTTGCTTGAGTAGTCCGCGTGCGTTCCTCTGAGCCAAACTAAGTCGCTCCGTTGCTTCTTGGGGAAGCCCCGTCGACAAGAGATTTTCAATGGGAGCCAGAATCAATGTTAACGGCGTACGCAATTCGTGGCTGACGTTGGCGAACATCTGAGTCTTGAATTGGTTGAGTGCCTTCGTTTTTTCATAGAGATTACGAATCTCATCGTACGCGCGTTTGAGCTCCTCTTCCGTCTGCTTAATATCTTCGACGTCGGTCCAAGTGCCGTACCAGTTAACTATTTTTCCTTTCTCATCATGTAGTGCCTTACCGCGAATCAACCACCAGCGGTAAGCGCCATCTTTGCGGCGCAACCTACATTCGAGCGAGTAAACACCATCGGTTTGCCACGCATGTTTCCAGGCGTCCCACGCCCGCTGGCGATCGTCGGGATGAAATGGGATGTTCCAGCCGTGGCCGTGGCCTTGCTCCACCGTTAAGCCGGTATATTCCTCCCACTGTTGATTGAAGTAGATATTCAGGCCGTCGGGTCCCGTGATCCAAACGATCTGTGGCACAACCTCGGCAAGTGTGTCGAATTCGATGACGCTTTTCGTTGCTTTCTCAGACGGGCCGAGGGCCGTTGTAGCATTTTGATTAGCGCGCCTATGACGGTCATGAAACACAGCGGCAGCGCTTAGGCCCGGGGATCGAGGCCGAGCAGCGGTGGACAATCGGGAATTGCCCGAGGCAGCATCTGCCAAGATTTGCCGGAAGCGTTTGGTCCCGATCCAGGCCCGGAATTCCGCCGGGTAAGGGGTGCGATGCTTTCTCATGATGGGCACCTCCTTCCAAAGGATAGGCCAGTTGCCGCTTGTCAGGAAATTCGGCCGATTGTAAACAGGCGTATGGCGAATCCGTCTTGAAGAGATGGCTTGGTGGTGCGACAGTCATCGAGCCAATCTCGGTCGCCAGGAACGACAGTCCGTAGCGACCGCTCCGAAGCTCCAACTCCAGCCGCTCTGATTCCGCGTAGAGCCTTGAGCCGGCTACGTCGCGATTTCAAACAAGAGCTCACTGGCCTTGATGTTGGCGATCGGACCCAGAATCGAGCTGTCAAAGCTTCTCGGCTCACGCTTGGTCTCAAATATCTTCGGCAGGTCGGGGTTGGCCAACGCGCCCCGGCCCAGCGCAACGAAGTCCGCGCCGGATCCCAACGCGTCAGCCGTACGCTCCGCGGTCTGCAAGCTGCCATTCGCGATGATCGACACACCAGGCGCGTAGCGGCGTGCGAGCGTCATCAGGCTGTCCTGTCCGCCTTCGAAGGCCGGTTGCCAGGCTTCGAACTCCGTCACGTGGATGAAGTCCGCCCCGGCGGCAGCAAGCGCGCCAAAGATGACATCGGCGTCTGCCTCTCGGCCTGGCCACTTGCTGGTGAAGTCGTTCACCTTGCCCTGCGAGATGCGGATGCCAACGGGAACTTCATTGCCAACCTCGGCTTTGACAGCCTTGACGATCTCCACAAGCAGGGACACACGCGCCTTGGCGTCACCCCCCCAACGATCCGTGCGACGGTTGGTCTCCGCAGTCAGGAACTGGTCAAGCAGGTAGCCGTTGGCGCCATGGATCTCCACGCCATCGAACCCGGCGAGCCACACTGCGCGGGCGGCCGCGTCGACGAAGCCCTGGATCACCTCGGCGATTTCGTCGTCGGTGATTTGCGCCGGCTCGGCGTAGGGGCCCTCGCCATAGTAGAACGCCATCTGCTGGCCCTTGGGTCGGATGGCCGAGGGTGCGACAGTGTGCGTGCGGAAGCGGTTTCCCTGGCTGAGGGCGCCAGCGTGCATGAGCTGGGCGAACACCAGTGCCCCGTGGCCTTGCATTTCGCGGGTGATGTCCGCCCATGCTCGCGCCTGCGCATCGTCGGCCAGGCCGGGTTGGAACCGGTAACCCTGCGAGAAGGCCTTGTCCGTGTACAGCCCTTCGGTCACCACTAGGCCGAAGCCGCCTTTGGCAAACCGCATGTAGTAGTCACGCATGGTTTGCGTCGGCAGACCTTCTTCGGTGGCGGTCACCCGGGTCATGGGCGCTACGGCGAGGCGGTTGCGCACGACTGCGCCTTTTATATCGTGTTGGGATAAAATCCTAATGGTTAAATCGGTCATGCTTTCGCTCGCATTAGTAAGGGGTTTCGCGTACGTTTTGCCGCGTCAGCCCATAGTAGGCATTGATTCGGTCGAGACCAAGACGTCAAAAGGTGAAAGCACCATAACGGCTTATGATATAAAAAGTGCAGCTCTCTGACCTTCGCATCTTCCTGGCGGTCGCCTCCTCAGGCAGCTTGTCGGCCGCCGCGCGTCAGTTGGACGTGGGGCCCATGCAGGTTTCGCGTCGGATTGCGGCCCTGGAAGAAGACCTGGGCGTGCGCCTGTTCCACCGAACCACGCGGTCCGTGTCGTTGACGGCCGAAGGGGAGGCGTTCCTGCCGTACGCAAACACCATGACAGAGGCTGAGGAAAGCGCGAGAGGCGAACTGACTCCCTCGCCGGCGAAGGTGTCCGGGGTCCTGCGCATGACGGCCCCAAGCGTGCTGGGGCAGAGCATCGTGCTGCCGATGCTTCCCGATCTGCTGGAACGGCATCCTGAGTTGCGCATCGACCTGGATCTTTCCGACCGCGTGCTGGATATCGTGGGGCAGGGACTGGACCTGGCTTTGCGCGTTGCACCGCTGGGGGATTCAGAGTTGGTGGCAAGAAGGATCGCGCGCAACCCGCGGCTGATCTGCGCCGCCCCCGGCTATCTGACGCGACATGGCCATCCGTCCACGGTGGCGGAACTCGACAGCCATCACTGCATCGGGCTGCAGGCCGTGCCGCGCTGGCCGCTTGTTGTGGACGGCGCATTGCAGCGCAAGCGCGTGAACGGCCGTGTCAACACCAGCAGTGTCGATGCCGTACGAACGGCGGCCGTCCAAGGCCTGGGGCTCGCCATGCTGACCTACTGGGATGTCTTCAGGCAGCTTGCTGATGGATCGCTCGTCCAGGTCGAATTGCGGGACGCGTCGATGGAGGACCTTTCCGTATGGGCCATCACCCCGACCCGGCGTTATATTCCAACGCGGGTGAAGGCGTTTCTCGATGCGCTGGAGGCTGAGCTTGCACGCCTGGGATGATCAGCACGGCAGCTATGCAGATCGGCTGTTTTCTGCCACTTTTCGGGCCTTCAGACATCGGACGGGAGGCTGTATTGCCGTCAGGTCGTGCGGCGCGCGGATGAACGCAAAGACCGCCGCCCGGTTGGTGCTCCGGTGGCTCCCGTCACCGCCCCCGCCCGATAGCGCGGCCGGCACCGCCGGTCGCTCGAACGGTGCCAAGCGCGGTGCGCTCGGGTCGCCGCCCACCACGACGGTGGACGGTGCGCCGGTGGCGGGTACCAGCGCCTGCGCGTCGACATCCGCGGCCACGCGCACGCCGAGGGTTGGCTCGTGATGGCGCAGCCACGCGACGAGCGCGCGCGCAGCGCGCCGATGCGCGGCACCGCGCGCCACCAGCTGCCGCCGCGGGCGTTGCAGTAGTCGACCAGCGCCCCCAGCGTGGTGATGCCCTCCCCGCCCAGCCGCCGCGCGACCAGCAGCCGGAACCACAGGTGCACCGGGTGACCTGCGGCCGGGACGGCGGCCGCCAGCGTCGCCGCCTGTTCAACCAGCGTAGCGTGGCTATGCTGCGTCGCACCGCGCGGTGCGCGAGATGAAGGCCGACGGTCTGCTGCCTGAGGACACGAAGGTCCGGTCCTCGAAATATCTGAATAACCTGATCGAGCAGGACCATCGCCACATCAAATCCAGAGCGAACGTGATGCTCGGCTTCAAACGGTTCAGGAGCACCGTGACCACGATTTCAGGCATCGAGTTGATGCATCGCATTCGCAAGGGTCAGTTCAATCTCGCGAAGCTCGGCCTCAAGGATACCGCTGCGCCCGCTGGCTGGAATGCTGTCCTGTCCGATGTCCTTACCTATATGGAACTTCTCGACCGGCTTACCTATTTGCACCAGAACCGTTTTGATTGTTACGACACGGTGGGGCCCCGCTGCAGGCGGACATTGTCTAACCGGCGCTGCCTAGTCGGCGGGAATGACCGCTTCGGCCGATGACCTGCCGAGCGACTCGAAGGAATGAATGACCGCTGCACTTTGAAAGCTGCCGCTTAGATGGCGCCTTGTCCAGCCTGACTCTCTCGGTCACCGATGTAAAGTAGAGTTGCGCGATCGACTTATGGGCACCTAAATACGCAGAAGCTAACTGCTCGAAACGCAACACCGTCGAGCACCGCGCCTGTTCTTGAATAGGGAGACGTGGAGTTTAAAAGCAACAAGGACCACTGGACCAAACGCAACGGCTGACACAAAGACCAGCCACCAAGCGGTCTATGAAACGCAACACCAAAACGGGTACGCATAAGAACTTGATTTCGTAGGACCAGTCGCCTCCCTTCGGCGGACGATCCACCAGTGTAGCCAGTTGCGGCTGTATCAACGCTGGCAAGCCCGTCCCGCCCCGATCTCCTGGTGGAACGACAGCGGTTTTCGACCGCCCCCGGTTCCAGCGCCCCATTTCACACACCGGCCTCGTGCGGCGGCGCATCCATCAGCCACTGCTTCACCTCGGGACGGCTGCTGAACACCGGGTCCGCCACCCAGCTTTCGAACGCCGGTCGCCAGTCCTCCCAGACATAATCGTCCAGGTCGAACTCCTCGTCGACGGCGCCTGTTCCCCGCTCACACAGGAAGGCGAAGGCCACTGAGTAGCCGTTCCAATACGCGACCATGCAGTCGTTCAGGTCCGCAACCGTGCCTTGGGGCAGATCGCGGAGCATCATTGCAAGCTGGCGTAAGAAATCGTGATGAGTCATAAGGCTCCTTTCCTTCGCCCGTTCGAGGGCGGAAACGCGCGCGTTGCGGTGCGGCCATCGTGATTCCACAGCAGTTTCCATACCGGCGCGTCTGCGCGCTCGACAGGATTCAGTTTTCTGCTGTTCCGCCGATAACCAGTGAGCCGCAATCCGCTCCCTGACCACCGCATACCCACCTGCCGTGATTGAAAGGGCGAACTTGACAACCCGCGCGCGCCAGTACGATGGAATGACAACCATCGAGGAATTTATGACGCGATACGACCGCAATCAATCTCGAAGCATGAGCACGCATCTTACAATCGCAGCCGGCAAAGCCCTGATAGTTGCCGCTTTCGTAACTGTCGTCACTTTGCAAGGAGCAGCACCCGCCTCTGCGGACGAACGCGGCGCACACATCGGCTGGCATGTCCGGCAGCCAGCGAGGTTCATAGTCTCAGGCGTCTTGCGACAGGACGGAACGACCGACGTCATCAAGCCGATACATGCCATCGTTGCCGCCGACGACGGAGAGGCTGCCGTCGTGATCTTCTCCGGGACAGCGCGGAAACAATATCCCGGCTACACGCTGATCGCAACGCTCGCTTCGCCGGTGCCCGCAGCAGGCACATGCGAGAACAGCATCTAAGGCTCAGACGCAACACATCAATGCCCGTATCGAAAAAGCGCAGGAAGCTGGCCAACGCGAGCGCCGAGCAGGCCACAAAGAAGCGACTGCTGACGTCCCCGCTTGCACGCGCCGAGGCAGACCGCATAGTCCTGCAAATTCGCGTTGGCCTGGAAGCGATCCGCTTAGGCCACCGCGACGAAACCGCGCTGCTCAACCTCCAGTCAGTGATCCTGCTCACCGAAATGCTGACGGCCGAAGGGCGAGGCGCATTGTCGTTGGACATGATCCGCGATACCGGCCGGCGCATAGTTCATTTACTGGAAGAAGGCAATGATACGGAGCCTTGGACAGACCCTGCCGCGTTTAGCGACGCCCTCACGGCGATCGTCAACGAGTATGACCGGATGATGCATCAGGTGCCGTTGCAGGCCGTGCTGGCCGCCACCGGAAAGCTGGAGCGTCTTGAGGAAGAAGACCGGCAGCATTTCCGTTGCATACGCGACAGCGACGGCGCTCCTGGCTGACTAACCTGCATTTTCCCGACCGAATTGTGGCGAGCGTTCGCCCCAATTGCCAGCAAGTCGCTGGCAGTTTTCCACCCTAACCGCACAAGGATCAAAAATGCGTTTGTTGCTTGCTCTCGTTTTCCCGTGGCTGCAGTTTTTCACCATCGGCCGCCCCTTCGCGGGAATCATCTGCCTGCTGCCGCAGATCACACTGATTGGCTGGATTCCGGCTGCAATCTGGTCGGTCTTCGCGCTGAGCCAGTACAAGACGGATCAAAAGATCGAGCGCGCGCTCGGGTCTCGCGGTTGAATCAGTCGCTCAACGCGCTCCGCACACGAGACACGCCATGTCTGATGTAGATACACAGACTGCATGGAAGCAGGATTCACCCTATGGCTGGTCGCACCCAAGCGGCTGGACCATCGGGCGATACGTCGTCGCAGGCGTATCGCATTTCATGCTTTGGCAGGGTCGCGACCACCGGGGCAAGTTCGCAAGCCCCGAAGCGGCTCAGGCTGAGCACCGCCTGCTGACGAAAGCATAGGAGAAGTAGATGTCGAGTTACCTCAAGCTCAAGGCAGAGCTCGCAGCGCTGGACCTCCAGATCGACGTAGCGCTCGCCCGTGAAAAGGCTGTGGCGATTCGCGAGATCCAGGCACAAATCAAGGAGTGGCAAATCCCAGGTATCTATAGCGGTGCGGGGTTGACGCCGAGGGGCAAGTCGATGATGGAGCTGCTGGGCGCCTCGACGAAGTGATCGCGGGTCGACTTCGCACCATCGAATTCAGTCGCATTTTATTTGAATCTGGGCGCAGGGCGAACGCCGAGGGCCAAGAGTATGAGGCCGGGCTTCTGTCGATCCTGACTCGCCGTTCAACTCCGCCCGCATACTCGCTGGTACCCTTGCCTGCGGGCACCGAGCCCAGCGACCTTAAGAACGTGGGAGAGCCCGCAAAGTTCGTCCCGACGATGTGAAGCCCATGGTTGCCGGGTTCGGGCTGGCGCAGGTAAGAGTAACGAGATGGTGGCGCATGAGTCTGCAAAGTTCAAGCGGCCACGAATGAAACACCTGGCAGTGCTGCCCAGCAACGAGCCCTCTGATTCGTTGATAAGGAGAACACCAACTCATGGCTTCTATCAGCAACGCACCGGTGCGTCACCGAACCGTCGGCATCGATCTGGCGATCAGTGCCGTACAGGTCGCCCAGATCTTCGATGATGGACATGCGATTGGCAAACCGATTCGCTTTCGTTTGACGTCAACCGACCTCAGGCGTTTCGTGTCAACCATTAAGAACGGCGTCAGCGCGGAAACGCCGATCACTGCAGTGATGGAACCAACCGGCATGGCGTGGTTTCCGGTGGCGAACTGGCTGCAGCGTGCAGGAATCAAGGTCATTCGGGTCAAGGGTCAGCGCGTGAAGGCATTACGCAAATACCTCAGCGAGCATGCCAAGACCGATGCGGCCGACGCGCATGTATTGGGCGCAATACCTGGCTTTGGTGGTCGTGGCCTCGATCCGGTTCATGTGCCTGGGCCCGAGCAGCATTCACTGCAACGACTGACCAAACAGCGTCACCGCTATCAGGAATTGGTATGTTCTGCGCGACGCCGTGTTCTTGATCTCATCCGCTGGGCCTGCCCGGCCCTTGAGCCTGTGTTGCCCGATACGGTTACGCAACTCACGTTGGCGATTCTGGGCGAGCTGTTCGATCCACGCAAGGTTGTCGCCATGCGGCGCGATGTACTCGCACGGTTCCTTTCGCGTCACGCCTCGGGCAATCATCCCAAGAGCGGACCGTTTATCGATTCGCTGGTCGAGAAACTCAAGTCAGCTGCCGAGGAGACCATTGAGCTGCATGGTGACAGTGTCGATTTCGTTGCACTGCAATTCGAGGTGGCACAGGAAGTCGAACACTTGCGCCTGTGGGACTGTCACGTTCGCGCGATCGAGCGTCAGGTAGAGCAGATCTATCAGCGGGTGCATCCTTCCGATGCGCTTCGATCTATTCCTGGCATTGGGGCGACTTTGGCTCCCCTGCTTATCGGCGTCCTCGGCTACGCGAAACGCTTCCGTAATGAGGATCACATCCGTGGTTTCTGCGGCATGTTTCCGACCAGGAATTCATCGGGTGGGATCGAGAAGCCCGGGCAGAGGCTCACAAAGAGCGGCAGCGATCGCGTCAAACGGGCGCTGTACATCGCAGCGGACGTCGCACGCAAAATCGATCCTGACCTTGCAGCCGTGTACTGGCGCCTCATGGTGAACAAGGGGCATCACCACAAGCAGGCCATATGTGCTGTTGCCACGCGTTTGGTCAACCGGATCTATCGTGTCCTGAAGACTGGAGAGCCGTATGTACTTCGGGACCAGGAGGGAAACGAGATCACCGTCCAGCAAGGCAAGCGCATTGTCGCTGAGCGATTCACAGTGCCGCTCGAAGTCCGCCAGTCTCGAAGGAATCAGCTCATGCCAGAACCGGCGTAAAACATCATTCAAAGGCCGCGAACAAGCGTTGACAGTCGGTACGAGATCACTGCGCGACCTTCAGCAGGCGCATGGCGGCCGTCAATCCCGCGTCATGATGACGGGCACTCAGGAACCCAAGTACAGAGACCCGTCGAGCGGGGCCACCTGGAGTGGCCGCGGACGCGCGCCCGGCTGGCTAGCTGGCAAAGACCGCACCGCATTTGAGATTGCCTCACCCGCGTCTTGACCCGCGAACCCAGCAGTGACGTTGCCCGCGAATTTCGGATCCCTTAGCTGAGTGAGATTATGCCACCCGTTGGTTCTGGGCAGCGTACCAGTCCCGCTCGAACTGCATCGGACTGACGTAGCCCAACGTCGAGTGCAAGCGCGAATGATTGTAGAAGCTCAACCAGTCGATTACCTCGTCCATCGCTTCCCGACGCGTTGCAAAGCGCTGGCCAAGGATGCGTGCTCGCTTGAGCGATCCCCACAAGCTCTCGGTCGGCGCGTTGTCCCAACAATTTCCTCGACGGCTCATCGAGCTGCGCATGCCGTAGCCCTTAAGCAGGTCCTGGAAGTCACGACTGCAATACTGGCTACCGCGGTCGCTATGGACGATCAGGCCCGCTTCCGGCCGGCGGCGAAACCACGCCATACGCAGCGCGTCAGACACCAGCTCCGTGCGCATGTGCGGCTGCATCGACCAGCCCACCACCTGACGGCTGAACAGGTCGAGGATGACGGTCAGAAACAGCCAACCCTCGTCCGTCCAGATGTACGTGATGTCCGTAGTCCAGACCTGATCTGGACGCGCGGGAGAGAAGTCTCGTTGCAGCAGGTCCGGCGCGACCGGCAGGCTGTGGTTGCTGTCGGTCGTGACCTTGAACCGGCGTTTGGTCTTCGCCCTGATGCCGTGCAGCTTCATGAGCTGTTGGACACGATCCTTGCTGACGCGAATGCCCTGGGCCAGCAACTTCTTCCACACGCGCGGCCAGCCGTACTCGCCTTTGGATTCAGCGTGCACGGCCTTGATGTGCACCAGCAGAGCGTCGTTGCTGATGCGTCGGCGCGCTCGGTCAGTATCGACATCCCGCGCCTTGCGCGCGTGGTAACCGCTGGGGCTGACACCCAGCACCTGGCAGCTCAGGGACACCGGCCATTGTCGGCTGTGAAGCTCGATCCAGGCGTACTTCATGCCGACACCTTTGCAAAGTACGCCGTGGCTTTTTCCAATATGTCGCGCTCCATTTTCACGCGTGCCAACTCCGCGCGCAGTCGGGCAATCTCCATCTGTTCAGGAGAAACCTGTTTGCCTGCGCCGTTCAGCTTCCCAGCGGCATCGGCCTTAACCCAGTTGTGCAGCGTCTTCGGGCTGATACCCAGTATCTTCGCCACCGCCGCCATGCTCTGGCCGCCGCGGACCATGCGCACGGCTTCCAGCATGAATTCCCGCGTATATCGGGCTCTCGGATTACCCATCTTTCCTTCCTCCTTGCGTGAGTTTTACACACTCAGCAAGGGATCCATTTTTTGCGGGCAAGCTCACAGCGCATAGCCGGTCGGCCGCCGAGGCACCCGTTTCCATGCTGCTACCATTGCGAGAAGCCCGCTGACTTGTGGCGGGCGATCTAACGGGAGCGATGAACAGAATGGCGTCAAGCCGAAAGCGCGCGGGCGACAAAAAGATGGCGCGCAGGCCACTTACCAAGACGAAGCTTTTGCCGATGAACGCCGCACTGGCACGCGACCGGTCACTCTCCTGTCACGTGGCGCTGGACGGCTGGCGTCGGGGCCACGGGAACCGCCGCATCGTCAACGAGATCATCCGTGCGACCTACATGACGTGGTTCCTTCAGTGCGCCGGTTACGGCGACGCGCACGTCGAACTCTTCAAGGTCGCCGAGTGCGCTGGGGAAGTCGCGCTGATGAAGGCGGACGAGAGCGGTGAACAGGAAGGCTGGTCTCTGGACGACGAGTGGGTGTCCACTTTTACCGAGATTCTCGCCCTCCACGACGCCCAGCTGCGCACCGCCCCGCTGCATCAGTACGAAAGCGCCGAGCGGCGCCTTCTCGCTTTCCTGCATGGACCCGAGCGTTCCCCTATTCCCGCGCCCAACGACTGACGGAGGAAAGGCTTGGCTAGGCACGCTCAGTGATGATCTCTGTCGTTGCCCGCCCAGCGGACGTTGTTCATGTACCGTCGTGAAATTGTTGCTACGCGCTTTCGAGCGCGTCGGCGAACTCGTCCCAGAAATCAATCGTCGCACGGCCGTACGCTAGGAGATCGGCCATCGTGAGATACAGGTCCTCGCCGGACATCGGCCGATAAATACTTGGCGTGTAGCGAATCGGCATCGCCGCGATCCCAGCCTTCGCATGATGCGGCTCGAAGAACTCAGGTCGCCTAGCCTTGAGCTGATCACCTGCTCCGCCATCGGCATGCTTCACGGTATTCGCTAATATCCGCAACTCATCGATCGTCGACCACGTCGATAGCTGAGTGATGTCGAATCCTTTGTCCATTAGGCGCGTCTGTAAAACTTCCACCCGCAAGAACTTGTTTTTGCGCTCTTCGTTCGGATGCAACACTTCCTTGCGATGGAAGGCGAGCAGCTGTTGCTCCCATGTGTGATACAGAATCGGTGCAAACGAGTTGATGAGCGCCTGTCTGACGGATTCCATCCCGGAATAATGCTTATAGCCAGCCTCGAACGCTGCTTCTGCCAACATGGACTCGTCTACCACGTCCGGATCGAGCGGCATGGACATCATGTCGTTGTACGTCTTCTCCTGGAGCGCTGTGGCTTCAGCTTCGATGCCGTCGAAGGTCGGCAGAAGGCGGTGCTCGAGCGCCTCCAGCGTCCGTTCAAGATGCGACTTGAACATGCGCTGAAAATAGCCGCGCCAGAACGTTGCGTTGTGCAGCATATGGGTTCCCAACGGCTTTAATGGTTGACGTGGGGCGGATTGTCGACGAACTAAGCGACCTCGTCGACCGTCTGTTGATGGCCGCCTGCTGCCTTCTGGCGCTCAAGGCCGGATTGCGCTGCCGCCGAGGATCTGCATCAAAGTCTTAGCGTTTCGCTGTCCTTGGTCTTCCCAATTGTTGTTGAACACGACGTGCGTACGCTCGACGCGTTTCGCGATTTCACTGATCGGCCCGGCCAGCTCCCCTAGCTCATCGTCGTTATAGTCGTAGTTGAAACGAGACGACGCCGACGTAGCACCCTTGATATTCCACGTTTCATGATTGCGCCCGTGGAGCCGAATGAGCGCGAGACTGGTGTTCGTGACTTCCCACACTGCTGGGATTGAATTTGCCGTCGTATTCGGCTCGTCCACGACGACGTTAACGAATGCGCGTTCACGCTCCATTGCAAGCGTAGACTCACGCGCTTTCTCGGAGAACCATGATTTGTGCCGGAACTCAGCCGCGAGCGTGAAGCCTTCCATCACGTCGGCGCAGTGCTCGACGTGCGCGCGTCCGTCATCGTTGTTCACCACCCACGGCGCAAACTGGAAATGAACGGCGCCCAGCTTCCCCGCCCGCCGTAACGGCTCAATCGCCTCAATGTATCGACGCCAAAGCTCGCGCAAAAGCTCTCCCGGTGTGTCCTTGTAGTACAGGTTCTTTTTGTCGCTCACGGGTAGCGCGGCCTGTATATCTTTGGGTAGCTTCGCGCGGTCTGTTTGGTGGCCCGTGAACAGGCGGAACGCCTTGACGTTAAATGTGAAGTGGGCAGGCGTCCGCTCCACCCACAGTACGGAGTTGGAAGCGCTCGGCATCGCGTAGTAGCTTGAATCGACTTCAACCAGGGGAAACTGCGTCGCGTAGAACCGCAATCGGGCTTCGGCGCTGGTGCAGCCCGCCGGATAGAAACGCCTGCTTGCAATGAGTGTTGGGTCTGTCCAGCTTGCGGTACCTACGAAAATAGTCATTGGACATCCTTCACGGAAGAGACTTCGCGAACTCACAATAGCAGTTTTCCAAAAAAAATCCCCGAGGTTTGGGCCTCGGGGATGTCGAAAGGTTGCTGCCCGCACGCGTGTCAGGCTGCTGCGGCAAACAGGTCAAACTGCGGAGAAACCGGTTTGATCATCGCCGTGTGCGCCGCGTCACTCACACCGTTTTTGATCAGGTGCGTGTCCAGCTCGTCAGGCGTCAGGTTAAGACGTTGGGCGAGCCGGCTGAAATACTGCCCTCGCTTTGCCATCTCCTGATAACGCTGGGCCATGCCAACGGGCAGCCTCACAAAGCCTTCGTTCAGCCAGAACCGGGCCGAATCCATTGCGTCGTGATTCTGCGTCTTCAGCATGAACGCAGTGTCGTACGTGCAAGTCACGAACTCGCAAGCGGCTTCCGCATCCACCTCAAACTGCGAGGCTTCCTGGAAGTACACCATTTGCTCGCCCGCCGACGTGCGCGCGTACCAGCCTGCACGGTGCGGATGCCGATAGCGATTCCACTGCTCTCCTTCGAAATCGCGAAGGCCAACAGTTGGTGCCTCACGGTCATACCGATCCACTGGATACCAGCCATGTAACTTGATTTCCACCTTCGGCTTGGGATCAACATGAGGAACCGCATATCTGCGTCCGAGCACGTTGACGTCATGCCACGCAGCGAGCGCAGGAAACGCATGCGGGGCGTAGTGGTGCATCGACAGAAAGAAATCGATCGCTACAAGCTGCTGCGGCGTCACGAACTCGAACTGCGGATCACAAAGCGTCCGGTTGTTTTCCGTGTCGGCAATAAGGCCCCTCGCCAACTCTCCCGAATGTCGCTCTGCGCGGTCCCGCTCATCCGCGTCGATCGACAGCAACATACGCAACATCCGCATGCGCTCGAAGAAGCCATAGGTATCCGCCTGAATCCGCGTGTACCCAGCATCGCTTAACGTCCTGCCCACCAGTTCACGGCGTGACAGATCCCACTGGATTGCAAGCAGATAGTTGCGGAACTCATTCAACGGCATCAGGTGCGCGTGTTCCGGCTCCTGAACCATGAACTCCATCGACTTGTCGCGAGCGCCAGTCACGCCGCAGAAAGCGCATCCGAACCGCGACCCACAGGCAGCACGCGCGCCGCTCTCGCCTGCCACGACACCGCAGACGCCGCCATTGCCTGCGCGGTAGATATCCGAGAGTCTTGCGATGGTTGCAGGCTCCAGCGGGCTGCTAAAGCCCAGCGAAGAGTCCGCCATACATCCCAGCATCGTCCAGACATCGTCAGCCGTCCAGTCTTTCAGCGGAGACAGTGACAGCGATCCAGACGCCTGCCGTGTCGCCACCTCCGCCTGTTCATTGCGCTCAGTCATAGCGACGCGCCGCACCGCAGACTCATCGAGCCTCGTTCCCACGACGCTGATGATTTCCTTCACGCGGGCCGACGATGCCTCCTTTTCAAGACGCGCCCGAAGCCTGCCCTGTGGCTGCAATTTCCAGCTATCTGCGCAGGCTCGCATCCGCTTGCCGTCCCGCACGCCATTCTCAGGAGTTCGGACCAGCGTGCCCCGCCCGATCGTTGAGACAACGAACTGCGAGGCGAGCGAGGGCTGTGTGACGTGGATCTCGACCGGCAGTCCAGCGTCCTCCACGAACATCGCCACCTCGTCAAGCATCGCATGCAGGAAATTCGCCGTACTCGGGTTTTCGATTGTCGTATCCGACGAAGTGATGTAATGCCTGATGTCAGGCGCTACCTGCTTTGCGCGCCTCACTGCTTCCAGCATCAGCACCATCGCACAGGTGCTGTCCTTGCCGCCGCTTACGCCCGCGGCAAGCACATGCCCCCGCTCGATATACGACTGCATCGACGCGATGGCGCTTTCCATCAGGGTATGAATGTCACGGTCCATCTGTTCGCTCCGGAGAAAAATGGGAGCGACCCTTTCGGGATTCGGCTCCCGAGAGGGTTAAATAGTCAGGTGTTCACTACAAGGTCAGACCCAGACTTGCGACCTGCGCCTCTTTCAGCGACTGGTCGGCCGCAGCAAAAAGATCCGGCTGTCGAGTCGCCCGATCGAGGCGAGGCAAGGCGTTGGAGAAACGGCTCGGCCCGCTGCCGTCGAAACTATCAGCGCCGGCGGCCGCACAAATGTGAATGCGGCGAGCCGAGTTGACGCGACCGACATGCAGATGGCAATTCCGTCGACGCGCAAGGAGTCCCCACGCTTCGGCAGTCGATTCCTTCCACTCCGTTGATCCGCCAATAAAAATGCCAACGACGGGAGAGAGGTAGGGCGCGACGTCTTGTAGTTGCATTCCGTTCTGCACGGCGATGAGCAGTTGCGACGGCATCCCTCGCAGACGCTCCATCCAGCGCAGTGAAAAATCGAGCGACCCGAGACCGCCCAGGACGATGTCCGGAAGGACGATCCAGTCGGCGCGCTCACCGAGCTTGTCGACCACTGCCAGAAAGGCAGACTCGTCAAACGGCTCGCCGCGCTGGTAAGCGGTCCACGCGCCGTTATCGATCGCGTAACGCATGCCTTCGGCACGGTGCTCGCCTTTCGCGGAAACAAGGAGGCGCCAGCCAGCACGCGCGAGCGCATCAAGATTGCGTCGCGTGCCGGTCCGGCTTGCATATCCGAGGGTTGACCGGGATTCGCAAAAAATCCGCCGCATCTCGGCCTAAGATGCTGATATAAAAGAGAAATCGAGAGTGGCTTCAGAGGAGGCGTTCAGTGCTTCGTCACGTGTGCTGGTACGTCTCCCATTACCGATTCAATGCCATGTGCGTCGATTTCGTTGAACGCTTCGGCCAGCGCAGCACTATCGGTTGGGAACAATTCGTCCCACACCGTGGATGTCCCGAACGAATCGATGATTTCCAGTATCCAGCCATTGCGGCTCTCGCTTTCGGATCGATAGATGTGCACGTCGACAGAGGTGCCACCGTGAGTGACACGCGTGGAGAGCGGGGATAGCGCAAGCGGGTGAAACGCATCTTCCGTTGTTGGGCCTAGCGAATCGACGAGAAACAGGTCTTCATACTCGTTCTCGTCTTGCTCGTCCGAATCGCTACGCGCAGTCTGCCGGCTTGTCGCCGCTTTCGGTATTGAAATTACCGAGATCATATGCGGGCGCTCACCCCGTTCCATCAATTCTCGGCGATTCTCGCACCAGTATCGATGGATATTGAGTGCGGATGCCTTGAGCAAGTTTGTAAACGACCGACGTTGCTCGATCGTGTAATCCCGCTGTACCAGATCCTGGTATCCGGATGCTGTACCGAACAACAGGATGATGTTAAACCAATCGGGGTGTAGTTCCATCAATGAATCCCAAGCCTTCCGGTCGATGTCTATGCCTTTGCAATAGCCCTCGCACCATTCGTCGAGAATGAGAATCTCTTCCGCCTTCCACTCGGTCGTGTGCAGTGGAGGCTCGAACAGATCGGGACATTGGCTCAGGGCGTTGTTGATGTCATTCCAGTACTGGATGATCAATCCAGTGACCTTGCGAGCCCGTCCTGCAGAAAGAAATCTGGCCTGACGAGTTGCGTGTCTTGCATCCCAAACCCACGGAAGGATCGCGCTCGGCATGATCATGTTCGGACCAGAGATGATCGCGGTCAGGAAGCCGTGCAACATGACGACATCCATCGCATCGTCGCAAACGGCATTGCTCGAAAGAAAGCGTTCGAGGAAATCAAAGTCTTCGTCAGTTAGAGGCTCGTCGAATTCGGAATCGAGATTCATGGTATTCCCACGGTGGTACACGGTAGACGCGATGCAGATCGCCTGTGCTGTCATTGTCGCTGACGTGCAACTCAATGCAGCGCTCGCACGCAATCATTTCGGCGAGCGGCGGGATGACGACATTTTATCCGATGGGGCGATGTGTGAATCGAGTTCGCTTGCACAACTAAATATGGTTCTACAGTAATCCAGCCATTTTTCGCTGGAAACCGCCGTCGGACAAGGCGGAGAGCCAAAAACCATCTCAAGTAAAGTTGGTCCTATCGCGCCCCCGGCCGTCAACTAAACATGGTTCTCTCTGAACGATTCACTTAAAGTTGGCCCTTAATGGCCAGACCTTTCAACGCAATAACCCTATCGAACGAGCAGCACTTCCCGCAAAGCTATGCAAGGGCCGCCAGTCTGGCAATAGAGCCCACTCTTACTCCTAGTGACGACGGCGCTCATTGCCTGAACGCCGTAGTACCGACTTTAGTTGAAATTTAGAACCGACTTTAGTTGCGTGAACGCGAGTTGACGGTCGGAACACCGACGAATTTCCATGCATCCCTATCGCTAACCCTTATTATCGATAGGGGTACATTTTTCGATGAAACTCCTGTTTCGGGAAACGTGCCACACCTGACGTGCCGCTCCCCGGCCATCACGTTGCCTATAATCTCCGGATGCCGAACGTTCCGTTGCCCCCGTCCTTTCCTGACACTGCGTCCCTGTCCGCGCTGCGCGCGTGGTACGCAGGCGTCGGCGCGCGCGAGGCGGTCGAACGTTATTGCCCGCAGGCGCTCGAAGGCGGCCAGTCTGCGCGCGGCGTGATCGGCCGGATTCGCCGGCAGCTTGCCGGTTTCGCCCTCAGCCGGCATCGTGCAGATCTGGCCCGGCTGTTCCAGTGCGCGGCGGGCGAACGGTCCCGTCACCGCAAGGCCGCGACCCGGGCGCTGGATATCCTACCAACGCTTGCGATCCCGCAACCGCAGGTGAGCGATGCGGTCGATGTCTGGCTGCCAGCCCGTGTTGTCCCCATGCTGCATCAGCATGGCATCCGGACGCTGGCTGATCTGACCGTGCGCATCCCTCGTCGGCAGCGCTGGTGGCGCACGATTGCCGGACTCGGCGTGCGCAGCGCACGTCATATTGAGGCCTTCTTTGCCTCCCACCCGGTACTTACCGAACGCGCCCGCGCGCTGATCGTGGTGGCGACGCCGGAACCCGTGGTGCCGTGGGAAAACATCCACGTGCCACATGACGTCGACGGCTCGCGTGGCGCCTTCCGCGCACCGAAGCCGATGTGCGCGCTCGAGGCCGATAACGACTATCAGGCGATCAGCGCCTGGCTCGACCGGCACGAAGCCGCCGAAACTCAGCGTGCCTATCGCCGGGAAGCCGAGCGCCTGCTGCTCTGGGCGATTGCCGAGCGCGGCAAAGCGCTGTCTTCGCTCACGAGCGAGGATGCGACCGCTTATCGTGCCTTCCTGCGCCATCCCACACCCCGCGCCCGGTGGGTCGCGCCGGCGCGACCGCGATCGTCGTCCGAATGGCGGCCGTTCACGGGCGCGCTGTCGCCAGATTCCATCGCCTATGCGCTGTCAGTTCTGAGTGCAATGTTTCGCTGGCTGATCGAGCAGCGCTACGTGCTCGCGAATCCGTTTGCCGGCCTCAGGGTGCGCGGCGCGCAGCGCAATGGTGAGTTGGACATCTCGCGCGCCTTTACGGCCGGAGAGTGGGAGTTGATCCGCACGATTGCCGATGGCCTGGAATGGTCGCATGGCTGGGCGGTTCCCGCCGCACAGCGTCTGCGCTTTCTGCTCGATTTCGGTTACGCGACCGGCCTGCGCGCAGGCGAACTGGTCAGCGTTACACTCGGCGGCATCATGACCGGCACGCGCGGCGAGCGGTGGCTTCACCTCACCGGTAAGGGGGCGAAGGCTGGCAAGGTGGTGCTGCCGCCGCTCGCACGATTTGCGTTGGACCAGTACCTGATGCAGCGCGGTCTGCCCGTGAGCCCCGCACGCTGGGCACCGGATACGCCGCTGCTCGGCCATCTCGATGAACCCGGCGGCATCACCACGCCGCGTCTGAGGGAGGTGCTGCGCCGGTTCTTCCGGACCGCCGCCGACGCAATTCGGGCCGACCACCCGGCACTCGCCGACAAGCTGCAGCGCGCGACGCCACACTGGCTGCGCCACACGCACGCAACAAATGCTCTCGCACAGGGCGCCACGCTAACGACTGTGCGCGACAATCTGCGTCACGCGTCGATCACAACGACCTCGATCTACCTGGACGACGACGAAGTTCAGCGTACCCGGCAGATCGAGCAGATCTTTGCGCGGCGGCAGCCAACGTGACGACTGTCCACGAGACCATCTATCCGGTGCTGCCTGCGGAGCCGGGCGCGGCGGAGCTGAAAGCGGCGTTCACGCCGAGCGCCGCGGAAATCCGCTTCGTGCGCCGGCAATCCCGGCAGGAAGCCTCCGCCGTATTGATCATGGTGCAGTTGAAGCTGCTGCAGCGTCTCGGTTACTTCCCGATGCTCGTGGAGGTACCGCCCGCCATTATCGATCACATCCGGACGTCGATGCGGGCCCGCGTCCTGTCCCGGACGGCGATCGCACGGTATGACGTGTCGGGCACCCGCATTCGTCACCAGAAACTGCTGCGCGGCTGGCTTGACATCCGGGCGTTCGATGCGAGTGAGGCGGCGTCGCTTGCTGAACTGGCGTCGGCGGAAGCCCGGACAAAGATCGAACTGCCCGATATCATCAACGTGCTGATCGAGGAACTGGTCCGGCGCCGGTACGAGCTGCCGCCACTGGCAACGCTGCAGCGCATCGCCACGCAGGCGCGCAACGATCACAACGAGGCGATCTATGGGGCCATCACCGGCGCACTCGACTCAGCACTCGTCGAACGCATCGACGCGCTTCTCGTCGTCAAGGCAGGCAAGTCCGGTTGGGACGATCTGAAACAGGAGCCGAAGCGACCCGCCGCGCGGGCGATCGCCAGCTTCCTCAAACATATCAACGGGATCAGGACACTGGCGGAAGGCTTGCCGGCGCCACCCTCGATCCTGTCTGTTAGCAAACGAGCCCAACTGGTCACCGAAGCGCGGGCCCTGGACGTCGCGGAACTGCGTTCGCTCAAGACCGCGAAGCGTCATGCGCTTGCGGTACTGTTCATCCAGGCGCAGTTGCAGAAGGCGCTTGATGACGTCGCTGAGATCTTCATCAAGGTGGTGCGCAAGCTGGAGTCCTACGCAAAGGTCCGACTGCAAAAATATCAGCTTGAACACGCCGGTATGCTGGAGGGGCTGGTCGGGCAGTTCCGGGACGTCCTGCAGATTCTCCAGGATGAGGGCGTACCGGAGCCTAAGCGGTTACCGAAAATCCGCGAGGCGCTCGGCGACCCGGCCGAAGCGCTCGCGCAATGCAACGAGCA
Source organism: Paraburkholderia aromaticivorans (assembly GCF_002278075.1). Lineage (NCBI taxonomy): Bacteria > Pseudomonadati > Pseudomonadota > Betaproteobacteria > Burkholderiales > Burkholderiaceae > Paraburkholderia > Paraburkholderia aromaticivorans. Next base: position 96,799 of record NZ_CP022994.1, read on the forward strand.
CATCGCTTATGCCGGGCAGTTCGATCTGCCGTTCATGCTCGTGCCGTACCGCACCCAGCGCTCGCTGCTGTTCCAGTGCCTGGACGTGCTGCCGCTGCAATCGAGCTCGCAAGACCGCGCGGTGCTGGTCGCGCTCGCGTGGCTGCAAGGTTTCCGCAACGCGCACCGCGAATACCTGCTGCTGACCGACAACGACCTCGCGAACCTGCCGCTGGACTGGTTGCCGGAGAAGTGGGAGCGCGCGGTGTTCCCGCACGGCCGGGACAGCCGGATGCTGCACCGCCGGTTCTTCGAGCTGGGTGTCTTCAGCCAGATCATGCGGGAACTGAATTCCGGCGATCTTTACGTCGAGGGTAGTGATCGCTTCGACGATTATCGGGTGCATCAGGTCTCCGACGAGGAATTCCGGCGTGAACTGCCGCGCTACTGCGAGATCGTGGGCTTGCCCACGGACGGCAAGAGCTTCGCGAAGGATCTGCGAGACAAGCTGAACGCAGCGCTCGACGAGGCCGATGCGAACTTCCCGGCAAATGACAGCATCGAGTTCGTCGATGAGGAACTCGTCATTCACAAGCCGGGCAAGGAGCCCGAGCCGCCGAACCGCACGCTGATCGATCAGGCCATCACGGCGTCGATGCCGCAGCTCAGCATCCTGGATCTCCTCACCGAAACCGAGCAGTGGCTCGACCTGCATAAACTGTTTGGACCGCTATCCGGGTTTGACGCGAAGATCGACGATCCGCGCAAGCGTTTCATCACGACGCTGTTCTGCTACGGCTGCAACCTGGGGCCGAGCCAGACGGCGCGCTCGGTGAAAGGGCTCACTCGCAAGCAGGTCGCCTGGCTGAACCTGAAACACGTCACGGAGGAGCGGCTCGACAAGGCGAACGTGAAGGTGATCAACGCGTACAACCAGTTCGCGTTGCCAAAATACTGGGGCAGCGGCAAGCGCGCGTCGGCCGACGGCACCAAGTGGAGTCTGTACGAGCAGAACCTGCTGTCCGAGTATCACGTTCGCTATGGGGGATACGGCGGGATCGGCTACTATCACGTATCCGACATGTACATCGCGCTGTTTAGTCACTTCATCCCGTGCGGCGTCCACGAAGCCGTCTACATCCTCGATGGGCTGATCCTGAACGGCGCCGACGTCAAGCCCGATACGATCCACGGCGATACGCAGGCGCAAAGCGGTCCGGTCTTCGGTCTGTCGTACGTGGTGGGTATCAACCTGATGCCGCGCATGCGCAACATCAAGGATCTCGTGCTGTACAAGGCTGACCGGCGGCGCAAATACAAGCACATCGACAGCTTGTGCCGTCAGGCGATTGACTGGGCACTGATCGAACGTCACTATGCCGACATGATGCGCGTTGCAGTGTCGATCAAGGCAGGCAAGATGACGCCGTCGACGATCCTGCGCCGCCTCGGATCGGAGAGCACGAAAAACAAGCTCTACTTCGCATTCCGGGAGCTGGGACGCGTGATCCGGACGCTGTTCCTGCTGAAATATCTCAATGAACCGGACCTGCGGCGCACGATTCACGCGGCGACCAACAAGAGCGAGCAGTTCAACGACTTCGCACAGTGGCTGATGTTCGGTGGCGAAGGCGTTATCGCCGAAAACGTCCGGCACGAGCAGCGCAAGGTGATCAAGTACAACCACCTCGTCGCGAACATGGTGATCCTGTACAACGTGCAGTGGATGTCGCGCAAGCTGAAGGAGTTGCAGGAGAAGGGGCATCCGGTCGATGCCGAAGTACTCAAGGTGCTGTCGCCGTACCGGCGTGAGCACATCAACCGGTTCGGGGACTATTTGCTGGATCTCTTACGTTCCGTCCCACCGCTCGATCCGACGATTGATTTCGCATTCAAATCAGCGGCTTAGGCCGAGATGTGGCGGATTTTTAACGAATCCCGGCCAGGCCTCAGTGACGCGGCGATCCGATCATGCGAGAAGCCGCCGTCGAATTTAAGTCGTAAAACGTCCTTGATCATGCGCATGTTCATCCGGTGTGCGGGCATGCTCTCTCCGGCAAAAGCCGGCGAGCATAGCCCGCGTGGTTGATGTCATGCGCAACGCCAATCCTGCCTTCCGGTCCGCTCGGTCACGTTCCCGAATTGACCGGTCACGTTGCCGAAATCGACGGTCACCATCCCGAAACGGCCGGTCACGTTCGTCCGAAATACGCACAGGCTCAGGCTAAACCGGAAATACCACCGAATCACGCAGCTGATGACGACGGCGGGGAAGCGGTGACCGTGATAAAGCGATTTCGTTTTTTCCATCACTTTTTTCTACCGCCGCATCCCCCATCAACCTGACAGTGCCCGCTGTTGACGTCCCTGAGGAAGGACTGGACGAATTTGTCGTATCGCACGCTGGTACAATAGCCCGTGTTGTGCGGTACAGGCAAAAGAGCAGGGTGGAAGTTAAGCACCTGCTCCTGTTCCAGCTCTTTCGGCATCGCTATCACTTGAGGCGCGCAGCTCGCCGGCGATGATAGCTTACTAAAGACCAACGCGGCACGGCGCGAGGACCTCGTCGCGGTGCACGGCGTTCGGGGCGACCGGAGCGCCGCCAGCAAGAGCACACTGAATATCAAAGGAGCCATAGCATCGTGGATACGACCGATAATATGCGCGTGTTCATAGCAGTCGTTGCGGCGGGCGGGTTTACCGCCGCAGCAAACCGTTTGAACATCTCGACTGCTAAGGTATCGCGCTCAGTTTCCCACCTGGAGTCTCACCTGAGGACAAGGTTGCTACATCGTAGTACGCGCCAGCAAATGCTCACGGAAGCGGGCGCCCGATATCTGGGTCAGTGCAAGAAGATCATCGAATGGATCGATGTGGCCGAGGATGAGGCACGCAGCGCGGCAGTCGTCCCATCCGGTACGCTCCGCATCTACGCGATGCTCGGCTTTGGTCACAGCGACATCGTTTCCGCGGTGCTTCGGTTCCGGGAGCGCCATCATTCGATTAATGTGGAGCTGACATTTTCCGACGCCGCCCTCGACATGATTGAAGGACGTTATGACACAGCGCTTCTCCTGGCATCGGCATTACCAGACTCTATGATGGTGGCGCAGACCTTGGGAAGCGTCTCGTGCGTAGCGTGTGCATCGCCCGACTACCTGAAGCGATTCGGCTCGCCGTCGACCGTTGATGATCTCGCTGGCCATGCCTGCCTTCGACTTAACGCACCGAATATGCCAGACGGCACATGGACTCTCGCTGGGAAAGAAGCGGCGGAGAAAATCCGGTCAGCGGGCGTTTCCCTATCGTTCAACCACGAAAGTGCGCTTCTGGCCGCCGTGCAAGGCGGATTCGGTATCGGGCTGCTTCCGGCCACCGCGGCACTTCCGTCCTTGCGGAACGGCAGACTCGTTCGTGTGCTGACCGGTCTGACTCTGCAAAAGCTAAACCTGCATGTCATGTATCCGTCGCGGCAGTTTGTTGATGCCAAACTAAAGGCATGGATTGACTTCCTTCGCGAGCAAATTCCTCCCGCTCTGGCAGTGGAGAGCGAGTCGTTGGCTGCAATGCCATAGATGTGTTCGCTCCCAATTGAAAAAAGACACGCGCGACCAGTTCACCTCTCGGCGGGGCTTTTGCCCTAAAATAACCAAGCTTGGATGACGTCAGACATTTCGGAGCGAACGTCGCTGATTCTGCCGCGGCAATCGCAAACGACATTCTGCTTCCAAACGTTGCGCTAACGGTCGCGCAGGTCCGGGCGGCTTATCTAAGTAGCGCAAGATGCACCGGGGCGGATGCCGGAGTGGGCGCGGAAGGGTGCCACTTCCAGTGAAAACGGAAAACGGGCCAGCGTCAATGATGAGCTATGCATATAGATCTTGTTCGCTCCGCGCTCCTTACTGCGACAAAACCTTGCAAAGCTTTACAGGCGTCAAAGCTTGCCGATTTCGCTGTTCATCGCATCTTTGCACCGCTGCAGGCTGGCAACAATCCGTTCGCGCTGAGCGGGCAATCTGGCAGTCGGCAACACCACCGACACAGCATACTTCCCCAGGATCGTATCGACTGCCATCGCAACCGACGCAATTCCCACTTCAGTCTCGTCCTCGTCGTATGCAACTCCGGCGCTGCGGATAGAACCAAGTTCACGCAACAAGGCGCTCCTCGAATGAACGGTACGCAGTGTCAGGCGTTCAAATGTCCTGCCCATCAGTTCAGTGACATGCCGATCGGACTCTAACGCCAGCAGCGCCTTGCCACCCGCCGTGCTGTGAAGCGGAACAGTCGTCCCGACCCGGGGCACCACCCGAAGGTCACGTTCGGCGACGAGAACGTGCACCATAGCCAGTTCGCGGCCGCTCCCCCGGGCCAGCGCGACGGTTTCGTTGAGGTGCTTAGTCAATTCCGCCAGGTGGGAATCGACCATGGCGACGACGTCCGTATGTACCTTGGCCACCAGGCGGAGGAGAGTCGGTCCGAGCATCACGCCATTTGGGCGATCCGCCCGGACAAGGTCGGCGTGCGCGAGCGCGTTGACGATACGCTGAACAGTAGAGCGCGGCAGATCGACCGCCTTTGCGATCTGGCCCAGGCTCATGCCACCCGGCGTTTCACCGAGGGCGTTGAGGATACTCGATGCCCTCGCAATTACCTGAATGCCTCCGCCACGTTCATCGTCGGCTGGCATGTAAGTCATGTCTTTCGTCTCCATCTTGGTGTCACTGCAACTGTGGTTAAACTAATACAAAGGCACCTCTTGCAACGCCGTCGTGCCATGCGACGCTGGGCGAAAAATTCCCCGCGCAGCCGGAGCAGGTCGAACCGGTGCTCTTCCAAGACGGTAACTGTTCATCCAGGCGCCACCTGTGCGACCCGATCAAACGAAGGCCCAGCAGCGTGACAGAGAAGCGCCGCCATGACATCCCGGTAAATCGGGTGGCTCACCGCGTGATCGGCATGGGTCTCGCAGATGCGCAACTGGATGTCCAGCCTTTGCTTTCCCACCGGGCTTGCATGGACGTTGCCGCGGCGAGCGTCGGAGTTTACCGCACCTGACTTCAACCGTCCGCATTCCGCCCCCAACCGCTGCATCGCGTCGAGCTGCGAACTGGATGCCCCACCCAGAAGACCGCCGATCCGGCAGCAGGCACCATAGGTCGCCGCTAGCCTTGCTCCCAGCACGTCATCGCAGGAGGCCATTTGCCCGTTTGCCGGAAACCGCTCCCGTGTTGCGCCTTTGACCATTTCCTCGGTCGCCTTAGCGACCAGTTGGATGGCGTTGGCTTCCCGGGTTTGCACGATCATCCGGAATGCGTGGGTGTAGAGAAGATCACCCAGTAACACGCCTGCCGCGGAGCCGAGCGCGAGTAGCGGCGAGCTCTCCATGGCGAGCTCTCCATCGGGCAGCAACGCATGAGCATTGAGCGAGATGATGATGAGTTCCATCGCCGCAGCAAAGACCTGGACGGCAGGTACCAGTGGGACGGTGCCCGCCACTTCATGCGCGCACAGCACAAGCAGGCTGCTGGCGAGCAGATCCTCCGACACGATTGCGCTCCGAACCAGCGGGCGTGCAAACGTCGCCGCTGACGGCAGCGCGAGCTCGAGTAACTGCGCTACGCCAGACAGATCAGATGCAATCGGATTCTGCCACTCATGTGGCGCAAATCCGTTGGCAGAAACATTGCAGTAATCAGCGGAGGCTCTATTCATTTCCAGCCAATCGTGATGAGTCCCGTCAGGAATCGGAGGAAGTCGAAGGCGCCCCCGCCGCTGCCGCGTCGGCGGCGGATGCGTCTTTCCAGCCACCTCCCAGCGCACGGTACAGACCGACCGTATTTTCCGCCCTTGCCAATTGAACCTTGACCAGCGTTTGCTGGGCGTCGTAGAGCGAGCGCTGGTTGACCAGCACGCTCAGATAGTCGTCGACCCCCTGCTGATACCGCTCACCCGACAGCCGGTAGGCCGATGCGCTCGCCTGCACCAGCTGGACCTGAGCGGCCTGCTGGCGGACATAGGTGTCGCGTCCGTCCAGCGCATCGGACACGTCCCTGAACGCCGTCTGGATTGCCTTCTGGTAGGTCGCCACCTCAATCTTCGTTGTTACCCTGGCGACGTCCAGATTTGCCTTGTTACGGCCGTAATCAAAAATCGGCACGCTGATCGACGGGCCGAACGCCCAGGCGCTGCTACCTGCATCAAACAGATTATGCAACGATGCGCTCGCGGTGCCCCCGCTTGCCGTCAGTGCAATGCGAGGGAAAAACGCAGCGCGCGCAGCGCCAATATTAGCGTTTGCCGACTTCAACTGGTGTTCGGCTGCAACAATGTCAGGGCGACGGCTCAACAGGTCGGATGGCAACCCCGCGGCGAGGCCATCGTCCAGCGCAACGGTGTCGAGCCGCACCGCGGTGACGAGGTCAGCTGGCACTGGCGCGCCAACCAGCAGCGTCAGCGCGTTCACGTCCTGCCGCGCCTGCCGGTCGTACTGGGCCAGGTTCGCTTCGGCGGACCGGACCTGGGTTTCTGCCTGACTCAGATCCAGCGCCGACGACGTACCAGCGTTAAAGTTTGCCTTGACGATCTTGTACGACGCCTGCTGGTTGGCCAGCGTGTCCGACGTCAGCGTCCTCAGTTCGAGATCTGCCTGCAGCGTCAGCCAGGCATTCGCAACTTCCGCCACCAGGCTGATCTGCGCCGCCTTCCTCGCTTCGGCGGTCGCCAGATAGGTCTCCAGCGCGGATTGGCTCAGGCTGCGTACGCGGCCAAACAGGTCCAGTTCGTACGAGGCGACCGCCCCACCGACACTGTAGCTGTGTGAAACACCCGACTGCCCGGTCATCGAGAGGTCTGCGGGCTGTCGCTGAACCGTGCTGCCTGCGGTCGCCGACAGCGTTGGCAGCAGATCCGCGCGCTGGATCTGGTACTGCGCACGCGCCGCTTCGATGTTGAGGATGGAAACGCGCAGGTCGCGGTTGTTGTCGAGTGCGAATGCGATGAGCTTCTGCAGATGGGGTTCCCGATAGAAATCGCGCCACTCGATATCAGCAGCCGCTGACGGATTCGCGGCCATCCCATCCGATGCCGAATAGCCGGTCGCGACGCTCGCGTCCGGGCGATGGTAGTTCGGGATCATCGTGCAACCCGCCATCATGACAGCGGCACCCAGCGTGATGAGTCTGACTGGCTTCATACCGACGCCTCCGTGGTTTGCGGGTTTTTGCGGCGTGCAAACGCCCTGGTGACGATCACATAGAACAGCGGCACGAAGAAGATCGCGAGGAACGTGGCCGTCAGCATGCCGCCGACGACGCCCGTACCGACTGAGTGTTGACTGCCCGAGCCGGCCCCGTGCGAGATCGCGAGCGGCAATACACCGAGCACGAAGGCAGCCGACGTCATGATGATCGGCCTCAGTCGCAAACGGGCGGCCTGGACCGCAGCGGCGACCAGAGGAACGTCATGTTTCTCGTGCAGATCCTTCGCGAACTCCACGATCAGGATCGCGTTCTTCGCCGACAGGCCGACCGTGGTCAGCAAACCGACCTGGAAGAACACGTCGTTGGTCAGCCCACGAAGCAGTGTTGCCGACACTGCACCGATGATGCCGAGCGGGATTACCATCAGCACCGAGAACGGCACCGACCAGCTCTCGTAGAGCGCCGCCAGACACAGGAACACGATCAGGACCGACAGGGCATACAAGGCCGGTGCCTGCGCGCCAGAAGCCCTCTCCTCATAGGAGAGTCCCGTCGGCGCAATGCTGAAGCCGTGGGGCAACTGGGCCGCGATGCGTTCCACCTCCTGCATTGCTTCGCCCGAGCTATGGCCTGGCGCCGGCTGTCCTTGCAGTTCGACCGCGGAAATACCGTTATAGCGTTCAAGCTTCGGCGAACCGTAGATCCACGAACCGGTAGCGATGGCCGAGAAAGGCACCATCTCGCCGTTATCGTTGCGCAGATACCATTTGTTAAGATCTTCAGGACTCACGCGCGAGTCAGGTTTGCCCTGTATGAAGACCTTCTTGACGCGGCCGCGATCAACGAAATCGTTGATGTATTGCGATCCCCAGGCGGCGGTCATGGTTTCGTTAACCGAATCCAGACTTACCTGCAGCGCACGCGCTTTCTCGTCGTCAATATTGACGTGGAATTGCGGTTCGTCGTTCATCCCGTTAGGCCGCACGTTGGCGAGCAACGGATCCCTGGCCGCAAGCGCGAGGAACCGGTTTCGCGCGGCCATCAACGCTTCATGCCCCTGGCCTGTATCGTCCTGGAGGAACACGTCGAAACCCTGCGAGTTGCCCATTTCCATAATGGCCGGCGGCACAATCGGAATGACCATCCCGTCCCTGATCTTCCCGAAAACCGCTCTGGCGCGCTCGGCGACGCCGAACACGGTGGGGTCATCGCCCGTGCGCTGGACCCAAGGCTTAAGGGAGACAAACGCCATCGCGGAATTCTGGCCACGACCCGCGAAGTTGAAGCCATTGACCGTAAAGACCGACTCCACAGCGCCGGATTCATCCTCAAGCAGGTGATCGCGCACTGTCGTGAGTACCTGTTCGGTACGCGCGGCTGACGCATTCGGTGGCATCTGAACCTGAACGAACATAGTGCCCTGATCTTCCTCGGGCAGAAATGCCGTCGGGATCCGCGTGAAGAGAAAGCCCATTCCAACGACGATCACCCCGTACACCACCAGATATCGGCCTTTCCTGGCAAGGATCGAGCCGACCATGCCCTCGTATCGGGCAGCACCGCGATCGAACGTTTTGTTGAACCACCCGAAGAAACCCTTCTTTTCGTGATGACCTGCCGCCACCGGCTTCAATAGCGTCGCGCACAGCGCCGGCGTGAAAACCAGCGCAACCAGCACGGACAGCGCCATCGCTGACACGATCGTGACCGAGAACTGACGGTAGATCACACCGGTGGATCCGCCAAAGAAGGCCATCGGAAGAAACACCGCCGACAGGACCATTGCAATGCCAACGAGCGCACCCTGGATCTGGCCCATCGATTTACGCGTCGCCTCTTTTGGACTCAGGCCCTCTTCCGCCATCACACGCTCGACGTTTTCGACGACTACAATCGCGTCATCGACGAGCAGACCGATGGCCAGCACCATGCCGAACATCGTCAGGATGTTGATCGTAAAGCCGAAGGCCGCGAGCACCCCGAACGTCCCCAGCAGCACGACCGGCACGGCTAAGGTCGGAATCAGCGTCGCACGGATATTTTGCAGGAACAGGTACATCACGAGGAACACAAGCACGATGCCCTCGATCAGCGTTTTGACCACCTCTTCGATCGACGCATGCACAACCGGCGATGTGTCATATGGGATCACAATCTTCACGCCCGGCGGAAGGAGCGCCTTCTTCGCATCAAGGACCTTGCGCACGGCAGTGACCGTATCGAGCAGATTCGCCCCGGTCGCAAGACGAAGCGCAATACCTGCGGACGGCTTCCCGTTGTATTTACTCGAGATGGAATAGGTTTCGGCTCCAAGGCCGACGTCCGCGACGTCGCGCAGGCGAACCTGCGAGCCGTCCCGATTGACCTTCAGAAGGATCTGTTTGAATTCTTCTGCAGTCTTCATCCGCACCTTGCCGATCACCGTCGCATTCAACTCGACCCCACGACCGGTCGGCAAGCCGCCCAGCATACCGGACGAAACCTGCACGTTCTGTGCACTGATCGCCGCGGAGACATCCTGAGGTGTGAGCGAATAGCTGTCCAGTTTGGCCGGATCGAGCCAGATCCGCATCGCATACTGGGAGCCCATCAACAGATAGTCGCCAACCCCCTTTGTCCGCAGGATCGGATCCTGCAGATTGGAGGCCAGATAATTCCCGAGGTCATAGCTCGACATCTTCCCGTCTTCGGATACCAGGCTCACCACCATCATGAAGTTGATCTGGTACTTGGCGACGCGGATGCCCTGCTGCTGAACTTCCTGGGGCAGGAGCGGTGTCGCAAGTTGCAGCTTGTTCTGCACCTGCACCTGCGCGATGTCCGGATTGGTACCCTGATCGAACGTGACGATAATCTGCATGCTACCGTCTGAATTGCTGTTCGAGGTGATATACCGCAGCCCGTCCAGTCCGTTGAGCTGCTGTTCAATCACCTGCACTACCGTGTCTTGCACCGTTTGTGCAGAAGCACCCGGATAGGTGACGGTAACGCTTACCGCAGGTGCCGCAATGTTCGGGTACTGGTTCACCGGCAACGAGCGGATCGCCAGATAACCGGCGAGCATGATCACGAGGGCGATCACCCACGCAAAAATGGGTCGATTAATAAAGATCTTTGACATTGGCCCTCCGGTTAGCTGCCAGCCGCGGCTGACGCCGGCGCAATTGCGGCGTTCGTGCTACCCGGTTCATCGCCCAGGTCGACGTGCACATTGGTCGCCGGCACCGCAGACACGGTAATACCAGGCTGCAGCCGCTGAAGGCCTTCGGTCACAACCCGCTCACCCGCGCGCAGACCTGAACGCAGGAGCCACGTGTTGCCGACCGTGCGGTCGACCTGAATCGGGCGCAGATTCGCCTTGTTGTCCGGACCCACTACCCATGCAATGGCTGCCCCGGTCGTGTCGCGAGCGACAGCCTGTTCAGGAACCAGGATTGCATCGCTCCTGACGCCTTCGTTAAGTCGCGCATGCACGAACATTCCCGGCAGCAGGTCGCGTTCCGAATTCGGGAAGATCGCACGCAATGTGATCATTCCGGTCCCTTCATCCACGCTGACCTCGGAAAATTTCAGCGTACCTGCCTGCCCGTAGGAGCTACCGTCTTCAAGCACCAGACTCACGCTTGCAGCGTTTTTGCCCGTGCTCTTAAGTTGGCCGCTGGCCAGCTCACGTCGCAAGCGCATCATGTCGATCGACGACTGCGTCACGTCCACGTAAATGGGGTCGAGCTGTTGAACAACCGCAAGCGACTGGGACTGACCGTTGGTGACGAGAGCGCCTTCGGTCACTGCCGAGCGACCAATGCGCCCGGAAATCGGCGCATAGACTTTCGTGTACGCGAGATTAATGCGGGCTGTTTCAACGTCGGCCTGCGCCTGCTGATAGGCGGACATCGCATCGTCGTACTGCTGCTTGCTGACCGCGTTATCAACCAGCAGTTTCTGATCGCGTTCGGCCAGACGCTGAGCGGTAGTCAGCGCCGCACGTGCCTTGTCGTAGGCGGCCCGGTACGGCGCTTCGTCGATCTGATAGAGCTGCTGCCCCTGTTTGACGTCTGCGCCTTCCGTGAACAGCCGCTTCTGGATGACTCCGCTTACCTGCGGCCGCACCTCCGCCACGCGCCAGGCGCTTGTGCGACCTGGCAGTTCGGACGTGAGAGTAACGGGTTGGGACTGAAGCGTGACAGTGCCGACTTCAGGTGTTGCGGTTTGCACGACCGTCTTCTTGTCGCACCCGGTGAGCAGGAACGCGGCAGCGATTGAACATGTCGTTAGCGTCATTAAGCCGCGGGACCGGAATTTGAAAACCATATTTGGATAAGCCATTGCAAAGAAAAGAGGTTCGTTCGCACCGAAGTTGCCGCCCACCGACCGCAGCAAGATCGCATTGAAAATCTTATAATGGCGCACTGTATCATCTATCAATACATGGTGCTTTTTGGTTCGCAACCCTTCCCTATCCGCGCAGAGGCCCGCAAGACAGGTCGACAACACAGCATCGTGGCAGCGAGCCGGTTATCGGACAATGGCCCCTGTGAGGCGACCCCACTGACGTGCGTCAATCGACCGCGCCACACGAAATCTCTTCGCGATACGGCCCCCCCGGATGATTGCGCTCGTCGGAAAAGCACCAGGCATGTAGGGGTCGCTTGCGAAAACGGAAAATAAAGCACGTTAGCGGCGGACGAACGTTGCCAGACGACCCCTTGGAGTCATTCAAAATCGAATCTCGAACGGCCGCTTCCGCCCTTGCATGAGCCGATCGTCGACGGCTGATTGACCTGCGCAGCGCTATCGTTCACGGTGGTCGCCGCGGCAAACCGCGCAAAGCAGGTCAAGAAATTCCAGTAGCAGTGAAACCATACCGCTGGCCCCGCGATGAATGGACGGACGCGGGGCAAGAGACCGACCCCGATAATCGCAAAATGCGAACTTTGTATAGTTCAAATGCAGTTTGATTGATCCAGATGAACCAACTGGCAGATTTAGGCTGCCCTACCAGGCTGCAAAGCCTCATAGTTTGTGCTTGAGTTCGCCGCCCCCTTGCTGCCAGACGCTATTGAGCGTCCTGCGATGCTGTATGGCCTCTGCGGGGGAGGGGCGGGACACGGAGGCCATCCTATGGAATCGTTTCTGAGTGCGCATGAACTGTCAGCGCTCATGCTTATAGAACAAGCTCCCTCGCACGCTGATCTTGACCGGCGCGAGGTCGAACAGCTTATAGGCCGGCAATTGGTTGAGCGCGCCGCAGGCGCATCCGGTGCGTCTGAATTTAAGGTAACAGACAATGGAAGCGCAGTCCTGACACGGATATTCGCCTTCGATATACGGGCGCAGAAAGTTGATCCGCCTGCGTAACCCGCAACACCAAAACTCCGATGCGGCATGATGCGTGTCAGTGTGACATCGACACGCTCCAGGGGCGACTTAGAGCAGCTCGGCACCGTCATCTTCAAGAAGGTCGTGGCGCACAGCGTAGCGCACAAGCGCCGCGTCGTTCGCGAGGCCGGACTTTTCCAGAATGTTCGTCCTATGTGTGCTGACCGTCTTGGCACTCAAACCCAGCTTTCCTGCGATCACTGCAATAGATTCGCCTGCCGCAATCAGGAGAAGTATCTGGAATTCGCGGGCGGACAGGCGCTGGTGGGGAAATGAAGAATCGACTTCAGCAAAACCGTGGGCGATCTGGTCCGCCATCATAAGACTTACATAGATGCCTCCGGACGCAACCTTTCGGGCCGCCGCTATAAAGTCTTTGCCAGGCGTATCTTTCGTAACGTATCCGGACGCTCCGGCCTTGAACGCACGAACTGCGTACGCCTGCTCAGGATGCATCGTCACCACCAGAATGCGCAACGAAGGATTTTCGATCTTGATCAGGGGGATCAGATCGAGGCCATGGAGGCCGGGCATTGAGAGGCCGAGAGTAAGCAAGGCTGCATCGGTCGCTCTCGCAAGTGCCAGCGTGCTTGCTCCGTCGGCCGCTTCACCTGCAAACTCGAACTCCCCTGTGCTGCACAGCAGCGCACGCAGCCCCTCACGCATGACACCATGCGCGTCAGAAATTGCCACCTTCGTCATGGATCACTCTCATGGAAAGAGGCGAGATTGCCTTTTGTCATGATGGACCGTTGGCCATGCAGATCGAAGGTTACTTTGTAACAGCACACATCGTGGAGTTTCGGTCAAAATTCCGGCGTTTACCTCCATTTAAGTTCCCAAACACGGGTTAATTTGCCGTTTCGCCGCTGTAGATCCCCAAGAGGCCAATGTGCTACGGGACTCCAGGTCCACGAGCAGCGCTCGGAGCGTTCTCTTTGTGTGCTTGCACGTGGCAGTCGGCTGTTCTTCGTATTTCAGCCGCTCGAGAGAACATCACCAAAGTCTCTTCATGGCCGCACTGCGCCGCTCCGCCAGCTTACTTAGGACAGTTGCCGCGCACAACACCCCCAACAGGAAAGGCTAACGCTAGTGGTCCCGGGCGGGACGCAGTGGCCGGAATCCACCGCGCCGCACGTTCTGGTCCTCGCGCCACACGTAATCGCCCGTCAGGTTGATGTGCTCCCAGCCAAGCGGTGAGAGATACGGTAGCAAAACTGCATCGGGCGGGGTACCGCGTGTGACCATCGCGTGGACAGCCCGTTCGAGGTAGACGGTGTTCCACAGAACGATTGCGGCAGTGACCAGATTCAGGCCACTTGCACGGTAGCGCTGCGACTCAAAGCTGCGATCGCGGATTTCGCCAAGCCGGTAGAAGAAGACCGAACGTGCAAGTGCATTGCGGGCCTCGCCCTTGTTCAGGCCGACGTGAACGCGGCGGCGCAGTTCGACGTTCTGCAGCCAGTCGAGGATGAACAGTGTACGCTCGATACGACCGATCTCGCGTAGCGCAACGGCGAGGCCGTTCTGCCGCGGATAGCTGCCGAGCTTGCGCAGCATCAGTGAAGCGGTGACGGTACCCTGCCGGATCGACGTCGCCAGGCGCAGGATCTCGTCCCAGTTCCGCCGGATTGCCTTCTCGTTGTACGTGTCACCAATCATCGACTGGAGCGCCGGATAGTCCTTCACGCTGCCAGGCACGTACAGCTTCATGTCGTGGAGATCGCGGATGCGGGGCGCGAACCGGAAGCCCAGCAGGTGCATCAATGCAAAAACGTGGTCGGTGAAACCGTTGGTGTCGGTGTAATGTTCCTGAATGCGCAGATCCGACTCATGGTATAGCAGGCCGTCGAGCACGTAGGTCGAATCGCGCACGCCGACGTTCACGAGGTTCGGGTAGAACGGCGCGTATTGGTCGGAGATGTGCGTGTAGAACATCCGGCCTGGTTCGGCGCCATACTTCGGGTTCACATGTCCGGTACTCTCGGCGCGTCCGCCGGCCCGGAAACGCTGCCCGTCCGATGACGAAGTGCTGCCGTCACCCCAATGGGTAGCGAACGGCTGGGCGAACTGTGCGTTGACCAGTTCGCCCAGCGCCTGCGAATAAGTCTCGTCACGGATGTGCCACGCCTGCAGCCACGAGAGTTTCGCGTAGGTGGTCCCCGGGCATGCTTCTGCCATCTTTGTCAGTCCGAGGTTTATCGCATCGGCCAGGACCGTCGTGAGCAGCAATGTCTTGTCTTTTGCGCTCTCTCCGGTCTTCAGGTGCATGAAATGGCGAGTGAATCCGGTCCACGCATCGACCTCCATCAGCAGTTCGGTGATCTTCACGCGCGGCAGCATGACCGACGTCTGGTCGATCAGCGTCTGGGCAGCCTCGGGCACTGCTGCATCGAGTGGCGTGATTTTCAGGCCCGATTCCGTAATGATCGCATCGGGCAGTCCGTTTTCGGCCGCGAGCCGGTTGACGGTTGCCAGCCGCTCCTCCAGCAACTGCCGCCGCTCGTTCAGGTAACGGTCGCAGTCGGTGGTGATGGGTATTGGCAGCGCATTGTCCCGCCTGATCGCCTGGAAATTTTCCGCCGGAAGCAGATAGTCGTCGAAGTCCTTGAACTGGCGTGAGCCCTGCACCCAGATGTCGCCTGATCGCAGCGCATTCTTCAACTCGGCCAGCGCACACAACTCGTAGTAACGACGATCAATACCGGTGTCGGTCAAGACCAGTTGTTTCCACCGCGGCTTGACGAAGGCGGTCGGCGCGTCCGCCGGCATCTTGCGCACGCCATCATTGTCCATGGCCTTGATCATGTTGACGGCGTTGAGCACATCGGTCGCCGCCGGCGCCGCGCGCAGTTTCAGGATTTCGAGGAAAGCCGGTACGTAGCGACGCAGCGTCGCGTAATGGTCGCCGATCTGATGCAGGAAATCGAACGCTTCGGGCTGGGCCAGTTGCTCGGCCTCGCTGACACTTTTCGTGAATACCTCCCACGACATGACGGACTCGATCGCCTTGAAGGCATCGCCGCCATTTTCCCTGGCCTTCAGCAGGGCGCGGCCGAGCTTCCCGTACAGTCTCACCTTGTCGTTGATCGCCTTGCCCGAGCGGTGGAACTGCTGCTGATGTTTCTTTTTCGCGGCATTGAAAAGCCGACCGATGATGCGGTCGTGCAGGTCGACGATTTCATCGGTGACTGTCGCTGTCGCTTCCATGACGATGGCCGCCAAGGTCGCGTGACGACGCTGTGTTTCGAACTTCCCGAGGTCGTGTGGCGTCATCTGCGCGCCTTCGCGCGCAATCTTGAGCAAACGGTTTCTGTGCACCAGCCGGTCGAGGCCCGCGGGCAGGTCGACGGCGTGAAGGATTTTCAGGCGGTCGATGTGCTGCAGCATCTGTCGCGAACTCGCCTTGCCCGGCGGCAGCCGCAACCATGCCAGCCACGTCATGCGGCCGTCGTCCCGACGCTTCAGTAACTCGTCGAGTCTTCGCCGATGACCGTCCGACAGCAATTCCGTGAGCACGTCGTGGATGCGACGCGTCGCGCGGGTGACCGCTTCAGCACAGATCCGCTCGATCACGTTCGAACCCGGCAACAGGATTGCCTGCCGGCGCAGATATTCGAGCAGCGCCTGCGCGAGTACGAAGCCCTTGTCGGTCTGCATTGCCAGGTCGACGAGTGCCAGTACCGCCGGATGGTAGTCGGCCACCGTAAGCGGACGCAGTTGCAGCGCCGCCTGCAGTTCGAGCAGATGCTCACGGCGCGTCTGGTCCCGCTGCGCGTACGCCTCCCAGTGCGACGGTGCAATGCCGAGTTGCCCGGCAACGTACCGCAGCAGCGCGGGCGGAGGCTCGACACCAGCGCTCAAAGCGAAGCCCGGAAAACGCAAGCAGCAGAACTGGACGGCAAATCCGAGGCGATTGGCCGTTCCTCGATGCTGCCTGATCAGCGACATGTCCTGCTCGCTAAACGTGTAGTGGCGAATTAGATCATCGTGGCTGTCAGGGAACGAAAACAGGCTGTCTCGCTCGGCCGGCGAGAGAATGGAACGACGGGGCATGGTGGGCTCGACAGAGGATGGGGATGGCGCTGACGGCGGGTTGCAGCACCGATTCCACTGGACTGACGGTTCAGAAAAACAGCAGTGTAATACGATCCATTGCCATAATCCTTCTTATCGCAATGGATGCCTTTTTTCACTAAACTGACAAACATGAAAACGCGTCAGTCCTGGCCTGCCTCGCACCCGGCCTCCACCGAACCGCTGGCGTTTCCGGATGCCGACCAGCTTGCGGCGCTGCGCGGCTGGTATGCCGGCCTGTCTTCGCGGGCCGCCGTGGACCGCTACCTGTCTCACGCACGCGCGCCGGGCGCATCGGCGCGCGGCATCATCGGCGCGATCCGCCGTCAGCTTGTCAACCTTGCCGTTGAACGCCAGCGCGCCGATCTTGCTGATCTGCTGCAACATCCTGTTGGTGACCGGCTCGCCCGGGCAGGCGCGGTCGCACACGCGATCGAAATCCTGCGTGCGTTGCCGATGCCACAACCGCAGATCGCCGATGACATCGGCCTGTGGCTGACGCCGCGCGCGGCGCGCGTGCTGCGTGCGCATGGCATCGCGACCCTCGCGGACCTGACCGTGCGGGTGCCGCGTCGACGCCGCTGGTGGAGCACGGTGCGCGGACTTGGCCAGACCAGTGCCCGGCAGATCGAGGCATTCTTTGCCGCCCATCCGCAACTGACGGAACGCGCTCACGCGCTGGTTGCCGTGACCACGTCGGGCGTCGTCGTCCCATGGGAGCAGTTGAGGGTGCCGCACGAGGTGGATGGTTCGCACGGCAGCTTCCGGGCGCCCAGGCGGGCCTGCGCGCTTGACGCGAACAACGACTATGACGCGGTTCACGCGTGGCTCGCGTTGCACGAAACTCCTGCCACGCAGCGTGCCTACCGCAAGGAGGCTGAACGCCTGATTCTCTGGGCCATCGTCGAACGTGGACGGGCGCTGTCCTCGCTCACAACAGAGGATGCGATCGCGTATCGGAGCTTTCTGCGGCATCCCGGTCCGCGCGAGCGGTGGGTCGGGCCGCCGCGGCCGCGCAGCGCCCCAGACTGGCGCCCGTTCTCTGGAAACCTGTCGGGCCGCTCGACCGCCTACGCACTCTCCGTGCTGGGCGCCCTGTTTCGCTGGCTGATCGAGCAACGCTACGTGCTTACCAATCCGTTTGCCGGTATCAAGGTGCGTGGCAAAACGCGTGTCGCGCCACTTGACACGGCGCGCGGCTTCACGGAAGGCGAATGGGGGCTGCTTCGCACGATCGCCAACGGACTGGAATGGTCCTACGGCTGGGAAGCACCCGCCGCGCAGCGGCTGCGCTTCCTGCTCGACTTTTCCTACGCAACCGGTCTGCGTGCGAGCGAACTTGTCGGCGCGAGGCTTGGCGACATCCGGATAGATGAACGCGGTGCCCACTGGCTCAATCTCGTGGGCAAGGGAGGCAAGCCCGGCAAGGTGGCTTTGCCGCCACTCGCGCGCGTTGCACTCGAACAGTACCTCGTCCAGAGGCATCTGCCAGTGACACCGCGGCGCTGGGATCCGAAAGCCCCGCTACTGGCGAGTTTTGATGGGGAAGGAGCAACGGGCATCACCCGTTCCCGTCTGTGGTTCGTGATGCGCGGTTTTTTCCGCCTGGCCGCCGATGTCATCGGCACCGATTATCCCGTACTAGCTGAAAAGTTGCATCGCGCCAGCCCCCACTGGACGCGCCATACCCACGCCACCCATGCGCTTGCTCGCGGCGCGGAGCTGACGACCGTGCGGGACAACCTGCGCCACGCCTCTATCGCAACGACCTCGATCTACCTGCTAAGCGACGAGGCTAAACGCTCCCGCCAGATGGACGAAGCGTTCGCCGCGCCGTAGCCCACGCCCTTTCCGACAGGGCGTCGCCGGCTAAACGTGCTTTATTTTCCGTTTTCTCAAGCGACCCCTCGAAGTTCGGCACCGGGATGACGCGGCCGTCCTTCAGACACGCGGCGGCCGCGACCAGGTGCTCGCTCGCGGCACGCTGCGGGTGCGGCTTCCACGCGAGACTGTCCAGCGCCTCCTTGGCCTCTTCGGCGAAGACGGTGGCCACCTCCTCGGGAATGATCTGGTTCTCGCGGATGTGGGAGTTCACGAGGGCGATCAGTTCTGTGCGAAACGCCGTAGTGCGTTGTTCCTTGCTCATGGTGGTTCCTTACTGGTCAGTGGTGAACGACAGGCGTAGCTGGTCGCCGGCGGCCGGGCGCAGGCGCTCCTGCGCGGCCGTCATCCAGCGGCTCATTTCCGCAGAACGATGCGCGATGCTGTTGGACGCGCCGCGTTTGCGCGCCGTCATGCGCGCGCCGAAGTCGTAGGCCATCGAGTCGGCCGACGCGACGAAGTCGAACATCTTCAACTCCGACAGCGCACTCCCCTTCACGCCGAACATGTGCAAGCGCGACCCGGCCGGCAGATGCCCCTCGAGCGCCGCGAGGATCGCGAACAAGCCATGTGTCGGGTGGTGCAGGCTGCGTCGGCATACAGATCCGATGCCGATCAGCGCCGGCGGTGCATACCACGGCCGCCAACGCTCCCACACCTGCAGGAGCAGATCGAGGCTGCGCAGGTAATCGCTGGCCGACCAGCCCTGAATGACTGGCACGGGCGGCTGTAGGAGGTTCATCACGACGCGCTGGCTGCACGTCTTCGCGAGCTCGGCCTGCCAGTGATGGACAACGCGCAACGTACCTTCGAGGAGCGTTGCCGTCGCGTCGACGCGGTAGTCGATCTCGTCCTGATTCCGTGCAATTTCGGGTTCGCAGCAAAGGTCCGGCTGCGCCCACCAGGCCGCGCCGATCGACGTCGCGAACTCGATGTACTGCGCGTAAGTCCACGGGAAGATGCCGGCAATGCCCTGCTGCTGCCCCTTGCTCTGCCAGAGCTTCATCGCGGTGAAGCCTGCGCTGTCGACGGCAAAGTCGAGCTCCTCGATGTCGCTGGCCTGCGGGAAGTGAAAGCGACGAGTGGCCGGATTCCAGAACGCGTTAGCGCTCACCATTACCGGATAGTCGTTGTTGAAAGCGTGGAAGGCGAGCTTCCCGCCTCGATGCGGCAGGCCGACGCGCATCACGAGGCCCGGCGCCGGCCTCGCGTTGCGCTGGTCGACCGGCATGTTGCGGATGGACATGCCGGCCTCCCCTACTCAGTGACGCGTTGCAGGCCCGCAGACAGGCTGCGGACGGCTGCGGCGAGATCGCCCTTCTCCCACGAGTCGAGAACGGCTTGTGCGGCTTCTACGAGGCCGCCAAGCGCCTCGGCGTGCTTCACGGCAAGGCAGAACAGTGCGGCGCATGCCTCGCTCTCTGCGTCGCCGTGCGGGCCGAACGGTGCGACCAAGCTGGTGTCGTGGAACACGGCGACGTGCTTGCCGTCGTTGCCGTCGTAGGTCTGCCCGCTCAGCGTGCCCGTGATCGAGCCTTCCCAAATGCCGATGCCGACCTGGCCGTCTATCTTGCTGGCCAGCGTGCGCATCGCGGCCGCTGCGTCGGCCGCCGTCATCGCACGGATCTTCACGCAATCGAGGAGGTTGCTCATGCCGGCACCTCCTCGAGCACTTCGGCACGTTGACGGGTGACGATGACGACCGGCACCGGCAGGACGTGCTCGTCGAGGATCAGCAGCGCCTTGCGCTGAGAGAACTCGCGGGAGGCGAGCCCCTTCTTCGCGTACAGCGATTGAATGGACGACTGGACGGATTGCACCGTGCGATCGTTGCACGGAACCAGCAGGCTTTCGCCGTAGCCGAGCTCGGCGAGGGCCATGCCCTTCTGCACCGGAAACTTGATGTGCATGGTTGCTCCTAGACGTGGGTGTTGCAGGAACCGATCGCATCGGTAGCCGCCAATGCGATCAGTGAAGTTTTTGTCTGGTTAGCACCAGACGACGCGGCCGTAATCGACCGTGCGGCGGTAGTAGTTGCGACCGTTCCACGGCGTGTACGTGTACTCCATGTACGCGCAACTTAGGACTACGATCCAATGATGCAGTGTGAACAGACTCGCGCTCATGCCAATGCTCCTAGACGGGACGGTGAACGACATAGCCGGGGACTGGTAGCCGCCAGTGGTTCCGGCCGGGATGCGGTGAGGCGTGGCCGTCACTGCATGAAGATATTATAGCCCGCTTACGTACATACGTAAATACGCAATTGCACAATTACGTAAATATTTGGTGGGTGTTGAGGCATGTCAGGCGGTCAAGGGGACGCCCGGAAGCCGCAGCGGAGCGCAGAGCTGGCCGCAGGCCAGGTCGAGCACTGAACGGGTGAGGACGGCAGCGCAGCGGCCCTTGACGGGCTGGCGTGCCGGGATAGACGCTCCAGTCGAGGGTGTGGGGGAAGGGTTTTCTCCCCCGCACCCTTGACGACAGAGGGCGACTCGCTCCTTCCCGCAGGGCGGGAAGGCGGGGGATGGGTGGGTGCCCTGCCCGCCTGCTTGCAGGCAAGAAAAAACCGCCGCGATCGCGGCGGCTGTGACACAAGATGTTGTGGCTAGGTGCAGCTGGTCGGACACAACATCTTGTGCCTGCCCGTCATGCGCGCATGCGGAACCTGTCCTGCTGCTGGCCGGCATTGCCGTCGGTGGTCCGCGACTGCGGCTGCCACTGCGACACGTAGTTGTCGTCGGCCTGCATCAGCTTCAGCTCGGTCATGACGTCGCGCACGTCCTGGCGCAACGCCTCGAGGCGCGCCTGCTGCGGAAACGGCTTGCCCTGCTCCGCGACGGCCTTCGCGTGTTCACGACGCTCTTTCTCGCGCGTCTCCTCGGCCTCTTGTCGCCAGTCCTCGAACCGCGCCACGAAGTTGTCGAGCCGATGGACGAAACCCGTGATGCTGAATTTCTCCTCGGCGCGGTAGCTCAGGTTCTCGGGCTCGTAAGTGTCGGAACCGGTCAGCGTGAACTGGATTTCGTCGCGACTGGCGTAGACCTTGATGTCGAACCCGCGATAGCGGCCGACTGGCATCTCGGTGGGTCGGTCGAGAATGCCGACCGCCCGTCGTTCGACGGCCTTCTTCATCGCGTACATGACCTCGCCCAGCAGCGTCTCCCGATCCTTCTCACCATAGACGCGGCTCTTGGTCTCGAATCGGAACTGCTCGGTCGTTGCTGCATCGCGGATCTCGATCTCGCGGTTCCAGCGCGCGATAGCGCGATCAGCACGCTTGTCGGCATCGGCCAGCCAACCGACGCGGCTTTCGAGACTGTGCTGATTGCGCTTGTAGTTCGAGAACAGTGCCTCGACCTTCTTCAGATCGGCACTGAGCTGCACCTGCAAGAAGATCAGCGGATTGCCCGTCGCGGCGGCCTTCATCTCGGCCGCATTGGCGGCTTCGCTCGCAACGTCTTCGATCACGCGCTGGAGACTGTCGCCCTTACGGAACTGTTCGATGCCGGCGGCCTTGTATTCGATCGTCTGCCACATGCGGCTGTCGTAGGTCTGCTTAGTCGCATAGCGCAGAATCTCGACCTCGAAGCCGTCTGGGTCCTCTTCGTAAAAGAGGTTGCCCTGCCTCAGAATGCGGCCCTCACGCTGCTCCAGATCGCTCGGCCGCCACGGCGCGTCGAGATGGTGCTCGGCGACGAGTCGCCGCTGAACGTTGGTGCCGGCGCCCATCTTCGCAGTCGAGCCGAGCATGATGCGCGAGTGGCCGCGGTTCATGTCGTCGAACAGCTTCGCCTTCTGCAGATCCGTCGTCGCCTCGTGGATGAAGCGGATCTCATGCTCGGGCACGCCGCGCGCGATCAGCTTCGCCTTGATGTCATCGTAGACGGAAAAGTCCGCGTTGCTGGCCAGCAACTCGTCCATCGAGATGGCGGGCGCTTCGTCGTCGCCCTCGTCATCGCCGTCCGCCGGCGCGATCGGCGCGGCTTTTTTTGACAGTTTTGGCGTCGACAGATCGCAGAACACGAGTTGCGTGCCCTTCCGGTCCTTCCACGCCTCCCATATGCGATAGATGTTGTCGATCGCCGTGTTGATCTTGCTGCCGGCGTCGTCGGCCGCGTGCGGATTGATGAGGCGGAAGTCGAGGCCGGCCTTGCGTGCATCGTTCGTGATCTTGAGCGGGTTGTCGACGCGTGGGTCCTTGGGCAGGTTCTCCATCCGGTGAATGATCGAGCCACTGTTCCAGTTCTTCAGCGGCATGCCGTCGCCGCGCAGGACCGCCTCGCCCTTGTCGTCGAGCACGGGCGTCTGCACGCCCATGAACAGCGCTTGCGCCTCCGATCGCTCGACGATGATGTTCTGCGGCCGCCCGCCCTTGACCTTCGGAACCGGGAAGCGGGTGCCACGTTCTGCGGCCTGGCGATCGAGATCCGACTTCGTGATAACGTCGGCGAACGTGCGGTACAGCGAGATGAGCTCGGGAACGTTCTGGAACTTCGAGAACCGGCTGTTCAGACGGTAATTAACGCCTGTGGCATCAAGCTCCCAGCCCGTGACCACCTGCCCGAAGGTGGAGGCCCATGCATCGAAGTGGACGATGCCGCGCGCCTTGAGCTCGTCGTACTGAAGGTAGCGCTGCATGGTGTAAAGCTCGGCGATCGTGTTGCTGATCGGTGTGCCAGTCGCGAAGAAGACGCCGCGGCCGTCGTTGCGCTGTTGCAGGTAACGGGCCTTCACGAACAAGTCGAATGCCTTCTCCGATCCTGCGAGATTGCCAAGTCCGGACACGCGGCTGAGCGTCGTCGTGATGAAGAGGTTCTTGAACTCGTGCGCTTCGTCAACAAAGAGCGAGTCGACGCCGAGGTCGGCGAAGCTAACCGCCTGGTCTTTCGCGCCGGTGTCGGCTTTGCGCTCGAGGCGCTCGGTCATGCGCTCCTTCGCCTTTTCCATCTCCTTGATCGTGATCCGGTCGCCCTGCTCAGCCTTGATCTGCGTAATGGCGTCGCTCAGGTCCTCGATCTGTTCCTCGAGCAACTCGCGCAGCGTATCCTCGGGCATGCCGATCTTCTTGAACGAGCTGTGAGCGACGATCACGGCGTCCCAATCGCCGGTTGCGATGCGACCGAACAGGCGCTCGCGATTCTCCTTCTTGAAGTCGCTCTTTTCGGCGACGAGAATGTTCGCGTTGGGATATAGCGAGTAGAAAGCGTCCTTCCATTGCAGCAGCAGATGGTTCGGAACGACGAGCATGGGCTTCGACATCAGGCCCATGCGCTTGCTCTCCATGATGGTGCCGACGCACACGAGCGTCTTGCCGGCGCCGACGACGTGATCGAACAACGCGGTCCCGTCCTGAATGCCGCGCCAGATAGCGTCTTTCTGGTGCGGCCGCAGCGTGATGTCGAGCGACGCGCCGGGAAGGTCCAGGTGCGATCCGTCGTACTTCGCCGGAATGTTCGTGTTGAAGCGATCGTTGTAGATACGGGCGAGCGTCTCGCGGCGATCCTTGTCCTCCCACACCCAATCGAGGAACGCCTGCCGGATCTCGTCGGCCTTCTGGTTGGCGGCCGCCGTCTGTGCGTCATCAACGCGGTAGATCTTGTTCCCGTTCGCGTCCTTGCCGGCCTCGACCTTGACCTGGATCGGCCGGTTCGTCAGGATCGACTCCATGAGCTCGTTGGCGGGATATGCCTCGGTGCCCCATGTGACGCGTGCCGTGGTGCGATCACCGTGCTCGATGTCGACGAGCCACTTGCCCAGCGTTTCCTGATACGTGATGCGGCGGCTCACGTCGCCGAGCAAGTGGCCGACAAACTGACCGATCACCTGGTCGGGCACCCACGTCGAGCCGAGCTGGATGGAGATATCGACCGGCTCGATGTCGGCGGGCTGAACGGCGCGCAGTGCGTCGACGTTCTCGATGTAGCGCGGATTCTGCCCGGCGGCCGTTTCGGCCGTGCGCAGCTTCGCTTTCACATTGCCGGTCAGATACTGGTCCGCCGTCTCCCAGCGATCGCGCTCGGGATTCAGGTAGATAAGCCCTTTGAGATCGCGAATCAACTCGTCCTCGGGCTTGCCCGTTAGGCGCATCATGCGCGCGAGGTCGATGCGGCCGCTCTCGTTCATGGACACCACAAGCGCGTCCTTCGCCGTCTCGACGTGCGTGACTTCCTTACGTGGACTCATGACGCGCTTCGAGAAGATCGCCGCCTTGTTCGCGCTCGGCCGGCGCGGCTCCACGCCGTGCTTCTTCGCTGTCTCGGGCGAGATGCCCTTGTCGTAGTCGCTTTCGAGTGCGTGCAGCAGCGGATACTCGGGATCTTCCGACATGGCGAGGCGGTTCGCCTGCGAGCTGACGTGCCCGAACTTGCGCACGAATTCGTCATAGACGCGATTGAGCGTCGTGCGCTTCGAGGTCAGTGCGAAGTCGGTGACGTGCTCAGACTGCTCGGCCAGCATGAGGTCGCGCAGCGCCTCGCGCACTTGCACCATGCCTTTAATGCGTGCGCCGGCGCGCTCGTTCTTCGGTTCGACGTAGGCATAGTCGTGCTCGTCGAGGATGTCCGGCAGGCGTCGTGCGAGGCGTCCGTTCGGCGCGGTGAAGAACGAGCCGATCTTGAGCGTGTCGGGCAGCGTGAGCGCCGGCTTCTCCTCGCGTTCGTCGACCGCAGCAGCGACATCGGTCGCTGGTCGATATACGTCAGCAGGCAGCGCCTGCAGGCGCTTCTCGATCGCGTCGGCGAGATCGACGCCGGCCTCCGGCAACAGGTCGGCCGTGTCGCGGTGCATCTTGCTGGTGATGGCCATGCGACCGGCCATCTGCTCGGGATGGTCGACGAAATAGCGGTTGAGCGTGATCGCCTCGCCAGTCTCGTGGTCTCGTATTTCGCCGACATCCACCCAGCGGCGATCGGGAGTATCGCCGGCGGCCGCCTTCTGGAAAAAGATGATGTCGGTCGTAACTTCGGTGAGCGCGTTGCGCTTAAATGCGGTGTTCGGCAGACGGATCGCGCCGAGGAAGTGGGCGCGATCGGCGATGTGCTCGCGCGCCGCGGTGTTGGCCGCGTCGAGGAAGTAGCGACTGACGACGACGGCCATCACCCCGCCCTCGCGGAGCTTGTCGATCGACTTCGCGAGAAAATAGTTGTGGATCGAGAAGCCGCCCAACTCACGATGGTGCGGATCGTAGAGCGATTGAGTGCCGAATGGCGGATTGCCGACGCAGGCGTCGAAGTGACCGGCGGGAATCACAACGTCCTGCAGGCCACGGTTGATATGCGTCGCGCTCGGATAGAGATGACGCGCGATCTCGGCGGTCAGCGGGTCGAGCTCGATCGCGGTGAAATGGCTCGCGGTTCGCATCGGCGCCGGCATGAGGCCGACGAAGTTGCCGATGCCGGCCGACGGCTCGAAGACCCGGCCACCGTCGAAGCCGATACGTTGGAGGCCCTTGTAGATGCCGTCGATGACGATCTGCGACGTGTAGTGCGCGTCCTGCGTGGAACGGCGTGCACGGTCGTATTCGTCTTTCGGGAGGAGCGCGGCGAGCTCGAGGTACTGGTCCTGCCAGTCCTGGTTGCGATGGTCGAACGCCTGCGGGAGACCGCCCCAACCAACGTAGCGCACGAGGATCGCCTGTTCGTCGGGCGTCGCGGCGCGAGCCTGTTCGCGGAGCTGCATAAGCAGCTTCAAGGCAGCGATGTTGTCGCGATATTTGGCCTTGGCCCCGCCCTCGCCGAGCTGATCCGCCGCAGTGATCGTGTAATCGACCGGCGTTACAACTCGGTGTTGATCTCGTTGCTGGCCAGAATCTCGTGTTCCGTCAGTCCGTTCTGCTTCTGGTCGATCGACCGGCTCAAGACCTGGTGCTCGATCGTCTGCTGCTCGAGCAGTCTGCCCAGCAGAATTACCTCGCCCTGCGCTTCCAGCGAGCGCAGTTTCTCCGGGCTGTTGAACGCCCAGCGGTCGAGGATTTTCCAGCCCTGCAGGTGATACGAGGGCGAACGCCGGACGGCCTGGATCGTCGTCGGCTTGAGGATTTTGGCCGCGATCGTCAGCGGCTGAGTTTGTCCGGTAAGCATGCTGTGCTCCTTGATCTTCGTCGACATCGATCTGAGCCTGCAGGCTGTCGATGATGTCGGCGGTCTCGTTGAATTCGAAATCGAATGAAAACTGATTGAGATCGTCGGTCGGCTGCCGTTTTTTCGCCATGATGTACGCCCTCTATCCGTTTGTATCATAGGCATTATACAAAATGCGTCCGAAACGGCTAGAGGTATTGAACATACGGCCATACGGGCAGGTTCTGTTACGTATGCGGCCTATGTCGGCGAGTGTCGTATATCGGCGTCAGCCTCCCGGTTTCGGCGCGGCGCGATGCGGCACGCGCGGCGCATGGCGGTCGGCCGGGTGCTCGCGCTCGAAGTCGGCGCGAAGCTCGGCGAGCGACGCGAAGTCGGCTTCGCCCGCTCCTCGCTGCTCCATGCGACGCGCAATCGCGTCGAGCTTGCCGCCGAACTGGTGACGCTCGGCGGATGGCCATTCGCGGGAGCGCTCGGCGTCGACACGTTCGCGGCCTGCCGGTGGCTGCTCCCATTGCCCGGCGACGAGGCGATTGTCGTAGACCGGCTCGTCGCTATTTCGCGCGAACACGGTCATCCGGTCGACGAGCTGCTCGGCCTCGAGTTTCTCGACGGTCAGCGGAACGCCGACGAACGCCGCGTCGTGCTTGTCGCGATTCGACCAGCGGCCGAATCCGTTGGCCTGCACCTGGCGCTCGTAGCGCTCGTGGATGCTCAAGCGACTCGCGAGCGCGTTGACAGCCATCACGCGGGCCTCGATCCGGTAGCCGGCGTCGCGCAGCTTCCGGCAGAGCTTGGCGAGGTTGTCGGGATCGCGCATCGTGCCGTCCACGATGAGATTGCGGCGCGCGGTCATCGCGGCGCTCGTCAGTTTCACGGCCCACGGGCCCGCATCGCCGTGCGTCCGGTCCGCGGCCGTGCGGTCGTCTTCACGCATCAGCGCGATGTAGCCCGGATGGTTCTTGCGGAGTTCGTCCGCGTCGATCTTCACGGCATTGCCGGCGAGCTCGTCGAGCGCCGCACTGGCGAGGCCTGCCTTGCCTGCGCCCGGCTGGCCGCCAAGTATGATCGCGACGGGCCGCTGGGCAGGCCTCGTGCTCGCCAGTGCTTGCGTTTGGATGTCGCGCAGGATCTCGGCGTGCGTTTCAGGGGCGAGCCGGAACTGTGCTGTGTCGCTCTGTGGAAAGGTCTGCTGCTGGCGATCGCCAGCGCGGATGCCCGTGGCGATGTCGCGCGCGGCGTCGCGAAGCTCGGCGAGCGTCAGCGGGCCGTCCGAAAGACCCGTTGCGCGCAGGGCGCGCTGGAGCGTCGCGCGCACACCATCCCATGCACGTCCGACGAAGCTGCGCTCTTCCTCGGCCACAAAGGCGAACACTTCCTCGGCTTTGTGCAGATCTGGAAGCGAGGCGTAATCGCGTTCTACTCGCTTCCAAATATGGCTCAGCGATGGCTCGTGCCGCGTTTCCAGAACACGATCGAGCAAAGCGCGCTTTTCAGCCGGGTTGAAAGTGTTGAGCCCGTAGTGGCCGAGCAGCTCGTGGCGCAAGGCTCTTCGGACGGCCCCTTTGTCACCCATATTGGAAGCTGCAAGGGTAAAGATGCGTCGGGCCGGGTGGTATGCCCCGTCGATGCGGTAGCCGAGCTTTTCGCGGGATGCTTCGGGTCCATAGATTTCCTCCTGTGTCGCGCGCACGACGGCGGTTACGGGGATGTTCCCGTTGTACTCGGCGAGGAACTCGTCGACGGCTTGCTGCGCCTCTTCGACCGAGAGCCCGCGCGGGCGGTTGTCGTGGATGACCGTCATCGTGGCCTCAAGTCATGCGCTCGCGCGCACGAGTTTTCCGTACTGCTCGATGGCTCGCGCGACGGCATCGTGATTGCCGATGCGCAAACGGCTGCGTTCGTCGGCGAGCTCGGCCTGCTGTCGACGCAGTTCAGTGATCCGGTCGGCGTCCGGTGCGGACTTCGCCTTTTCCTCTTCGATGTCGCGCGCCTTCAAGGCGATTACATTGCCGATCGTTTCGAGCGCGCACTCGTAGTCGGCAAGCTGTTCGTCAGTCCAGGTAGTCATAGCGTCATGCTCCGGGCCTTGCGGGCCGTGTAGGCTTTGCGCAGCAACACGCATGCGACAACCACGTCGACTAAGCCGAACAGCAGCGGCCGCAGAGCGATGGTGTTGTGCTGCATGTAGCCGCGCGCGGCTGCAAAACAGAAAAGCAATCCTACGAGAAGGGCGAGGATCGCGACGCCCGTCCGTGCAACTGTCTTCACGTCAGTTGCCCTCCTTCGATTCGGGTGCAGTTAGGTCAGTGATGGGGAACGTGTTCATCATCACTGACTTGCCGCTGGCAGGTGCGCCGACGACAAGCTGAACGAACGATTGCGTCACCGTCTGGATGTTCAGGTTGTAGTTCCGACCTTTGTTAGCGAAGTGCTGAAACCGTTGAGCCGCAGTGTCATTCCAGCCAGGCCAAGCGCTTATGTCGATTGCGCCGCCTGGAGCTGGCTTTTGGTCATCGCACCATTGATAGAGTTGTCGGCACTCGTCGGCCGTAAGACTGTCGAGCAGCGATATGACGAAGCCGTCGGTGCCGGCGATAATCGCAGCGTTGTACGCATCGATGTCAATCGCGCGCACTTCGCCGGCAGCATTCTTTACTTTCAGTTCCATGTCGATCCTCTCGGTGATTGTTCGATGTGCGTCACTTCTTCGGCCACTGCTGCGCACTGTGGAGGAAGCGGATCAATTCGATTCGGCGAGCACGCGGCTTTATCCGGTACACGATGATGAACGGCGCCCGAGTGATGACGAGTTCGCGTGTGCCCTTGACGCGACCGAGGCGTCCCATTTCGGGGTGTTGCAAAAGCTGACGCACCTGCTGTTTTATGCTATCGCCTATGTCGATAGCGGCTCGTACATTTCTCTCGGCGATGTAATCGAGTTGGTTATCACGGGCACGAATCGCGTTTGGAAGCCACTGGATTATCAAGAGGCTCCCCCTTCGATTCGCTTAAGCAATGCAGCGCGCTTTTTCTCCCAACCCGCTTCGGCTTCTTCGTTCGATACCCATTGCGTGTTCGGGTCGTCCGCCTCAATCAGCCCTTGTGCGACTTCTGCTCGAAACCATTTGTCGTACTCGGCAGCTTCGTGCGTTCGCTTCAATGCTTCTGCACGGTCAGGCCGCGTTCGCGCCGTCGATCTGTCTTCCGGGTTCCAGTCCTTCACATCGAACGAGCCGACGGCGAGACCGAGGCCCCGGAGCAACGTCAGCGCCTGTGCTGGATTGCCGAAGCCGCGCGGCTCGCTGCTGCGGGCCTTCGCAAGAACGGCTTCCCCGCCATTGCGCGTGTCGACCTGTACGTAAAAGGCGCCGCCCTGCGCTTTGAGCGTGACACCCGCAACGCCGCCGGCGTCGGTGGTGGCCCGCAACTGCTCAAGGGTCAAGGTGTGCATGTTGATCTCCCGATGCAATGTAATTGTTATAAGAGTACACGATTAACAATTAGCATGCAATGCTCTAGACGCTACCCTCTTTATCGCGCGGGGGCTCGGCGGGCTCTTGAACGAGCGCGAGCTGATATTCGGCATGCAGGTGCTGCATCAGACGCTCTGCCGTTTCGGGGCTCTGGCACCGAAACAGCACAATCGCGCCGGGGATGCCCATTGCCCGCTCGATGTAGCGGCGGGCAGTGCCCGGCATTTCATCGTCAGCGGCGATGATCGCCAGCGCGAGACCTTCGCGGCCGGTAATGTCGATGGTGCGGTCGATCGACCGCTCGACGGCTGGCGTGATGCGCGGTTTGTTGTCGGCGTCGTGCAGCAGCAGCGACACGATGAACGGCACGGTCCGGCCGTCGGGCGCTGTCGCGTGGTAGGCCGGTACAGCATCGAGGTAGACGCGTTCTTGCATGGTCGCTCCGTTATGGGGAATTGCGGTCGATGGCCAGAAACGGGGTGTTGCCGCCTACCTGCGGGTCGATTGACCCGAAGGAGGCAACATTCGCAGCGCGCTGCTTGAGCCACTTGTCGATCAGCGCGCGGGCTTCGTCGTCGTTGACCTGGACCAGTCGCCCATTGTCGGAGAAGAACACCGGCATGCGGAACGTCTTGCTGCCGTCGACGGCGATCGCGACCTCGATCCACCGCTGCTTGCCTTCACTGACGCGGTAGAACGTGGCTTGGAAGCCCTGCAGGACCTCGCGATGGGTGCCCTGTTGCTCGGCAGTCTCGGCCGGCGGCTTGCGATCGCAAGCCGCGAGCGATGCCACGAGCGCGAGGGCGATGGCGCAGCGCTTCATGAGTTCACCTCTGCTCGCCATTTCAGATAGTCCTCGACGCGGTAGAAACCGGCCGCCGCGGCGTTGCGCTCGAGCGCCCATGTCGTCTCGCCCGGCTGGATCAGTGCGCGCAATTCAGGGGGATAGAATGCGCCCGCCTCTACTGCGGCCGCATCGTTGTCGGGAGACTCCTCATCGGTATCGGTGTCGGTCTCAACGTCGTAGGGCTCCGACCCGTGGTCTTCATAGTCCTCGGGCATGCCGTACAACTGCTGCTCATATTCGGCCCACGGCTTCTCGGACCAGAGTGCTCGCACATCGTCATCGGTGAGTCCTGGCCCCGTGAGGCGGTCAAGCGCCTCGCCGCTGATCTCATTGGCATCGACGCCCAGCACCAAGGCGAGACGTTGCCTTGCCGCCTCCTCTTCACGGCGCATTTCTTCGTAGAATGCGTCGATCTCGGCCATCTCGGCGGCGTCTTCGGCTTCTTTGCGCTCTCGCTTGGCGCGAAGTTCGGCCTCGATCTGTTGTTGGGTAGCGCGAGCGCGGTCGAGCACCTCCGTCCAGTTCGGCGGAGGCGGACAAACGCCGGCCTGCACGAGGCGGGCATTCTGATAGTCGATGAAGGCCATGTTCTCTTCTGGCGTCACGACGGCCGGTTCGGTGGCCGCGTCGTCGATTGCGCGTGGCAATCCGCGCTTCGTGCGGCCCGTGCCCGCGCGATCGACAAGATAGCGCTCGCGCCACGCTTCGCCGCGCGCGCGCTTGCCCTCGCCCTCCATGCTGGTTGTGTACCGCATGAGCCACGCGTGCATGTACCACTGGCGCTCCTGCGCATACTTGATGGTTAGATCGTGGAAGCGTT
This sequence comes from Paraburkholderia aromaticivorans, assembly GCF_002278075.1. Lineage (NCBI taxonomy): Bacteria > Pseudomonadati > Pseudomonadota > Betaproteobacteria > Burkholderiales > Burkholderiaceae > Paraburkholderia > Paraburkholderia aromaticivorans. The sequence continues at coordinate 128,541 of NZ_CP022994.1, forward strand.
GGTAGAACGCTTCGTCGTGCCCGCAATCGAGGCTATCGCCTTCGTGTGCGACCTCGTGTTCGATCAAACTGAAAATGTATGCGGCGGCCTTGAGCGGCACCGTCTTGAGGCGCTTCACCACGTCGACCGTGAATGCGATGTAGCTATCGCCATCCGTCCAAGCCTCGGCAGTGTTCGACTGGCCGAGGAGGATCTGGAAGGACTTGCCGCCCCGCGTCCTCGGAGTGCCGTGGCGCCAGCGTTCGCCTCCAGTAAGAACGGCGGCGTAATGGTGCAGGATCGTGCGAAGCGCGATCCATGCGCGGCGGGTCTCCTTGTCCAGCGCATCGCGCTCGGTAACAAGCGCCGTGCGCTCGACGAATGCGTCGCGCAGCGTCGAGAAGGCAACGAGCTCGGGTAGCTCAAGCCTCCCCCAAAAGCGGGTACCGTTTTTCTCAATGTCCTCTCGGACGTTGGCGTGTATACGTTCTATACAGTCGAGCAGATCGTGCGCGTTATAGCAGCCAAAGCGCTCAAGCGTTTGCGGGTGGACGACGACGGCAATGCCTTCGCGGGCGATCGCCTCGCCCTTGGGCACTTCAAAGCCATTCTCGACGACCGTGAAGCGGTTTCCTTGGCGCTTGTTATGGCTGTAATTGCACTTGCTTAGGAATGCGCTCATCGTCACATGTCGCTTTCCGGGCAACAGCGTGATGACTTCTTCCTTATCGTAAATCTTCACGATGTTCGGGTCACCGCCGAGCAGCGCGCGAGCCGACTTTTCGCGACTCGCTTCAGTCTTGCGGTGGTCGCCGAGTCGAGATCGCACGTCGTCGGCCAACGCACCGAACTGTTTCGCGATGGCTTTCCAGACGGGGCACGTCTTGCGCAGGATCTCGGTACGCGAGACATTCAGTGCGATTGCCTTCTTCGAGACGATGAGCCCGCCTGCGCCCCACATGTGCGCGGGGTCATGTCGCACCAGCACGCCTTGGTTGTAGATCGACACGGCACCATCTTCCTTCGCGCGATACCAAGCAAATTCGTCTTCCGCATCCCATCGCTCGGTTCGGGGATCGCGGGTAATGACGCGGCCGTTCAGCTCGACGCTGACCGGCGTGTAGCGTACGAGGTCGCGGATTTCCTGCACGGCCGACATGAGCTCAGAATCCGTGAGCGGCTCGTACCAACGGCCGGTGATGGAACAGCCCGGCAGCGTCTGCGCGAGCTGCTCGAGGTCGTAGCTGTAGCCCATCGCGCGCGTGTCGACCGTCATCTGCCACGCGTTCGAACACCAGATCGTGCTGGCATGGGCCATGATCTGGCCGCGCCCGAGGCGGAATCGGCCGTAGGTCGCATCGCCTTCCTCGTGCGGCGTGCCGAAGCGCCCGAAGTAGCGAATGACGTCTTCGCGGCTCGCGAAACCGTTGCCGTCATCAGAGCACTCGAAGCCCTCCTTCGTCATGGAAAGCCGCACGGCCGTGGCGCGCGCGTCGACGGAATTCATCAGCAACTCAATGATTGCTTTGCCGATCGAGCCGGCCTGGCTGTAGATGATGTGGTGGATGATCTGCGGATCGAGTTCAAACGGGAGCTGCATAGGTCCTCCTCACTTACGATCTTCGAATTCGAACGTGACGCTGCCGTTGCTCGCGTCGAGCTTCAGCGATGCCGAGAACTTGCGTTTCGACTTGCTGACGAAGCCTGCAAGCACACCCGTCTTGCCCTTGCTGATGAGGGTCTCGGCGTCGGAGGCAGAGAGCTTGCGGCTCGCGATTTCGGTGCGCACCTTGAAGTCGCAGCCGGTACACGCGTAGTTCCATGCCTGCACTTCGATAGCCGACGAGCATTTCGGGCACTTGGCCTTGAGCTGCTTCGCCTCGCCGTTGGACGCCGGCGCGGCACGGTCCTCGAATTCGAAGTCGATCTTGCCGGTATCGATGTCGAGTTTCAGCGCGGCTGAAAATTTCTTGCCCGACGAGCGGCTGGTGAAACCGGACAGAACACCGGTTTTGCGATCGGCGAGCAGCTTGCTGGCCTCGCCCTCGGTGAGCCGCCGGCCGAGGATTTCGCCCCATACCTTGAAGTCGCAGCCGCTGCACTGATACGCGCGGCCGTCGACATGAACAGCGGCGCCGCATTTCGGGCACGGTGCGTCGAGAGCCTTGGCAACCGGCTCGGGCAGCTCGCCGTGTTTCGCGCGGATGGTGTTGACCATGCCGGTCGACAGGTCAGCGATCTCGCTCATGAACGCACTGCGGCGGTAATCGCCCTTCTCCATGCGCAGCAGCTTCTGCTCCCACTCGCCGGTCATCTGCGGCGACACGAGAAAGTCGATGCCAGCCTGTTCGAGGAACGCGATCAGGTCCATGCCCTTGGGCGTCGGCACGAGCTCGTTGTCGTCGCGCAGAAGGTAGGGCTCTTTGGGATTGCCGTTCTTGTCCTTGTCTTCGAGCAGGCCCTCGATGATCGCCGCGCGCGTGGCTGGGCGGCCGATGCCGTTGGCCTTCATCGCGGCGCGGATGTCCTTGTCTTCGACCTGGCGGCCGGCATTTTCCATTGCCGACAGAAGCGCCGCCTCGGTGTAGCGCTTCGGCGCTTTGGTGCGCAACGCCTTCAGGTCGATCGAGTCGGTTTTGACGGACTCGCCATCTGCGACCTTGCAAAGCGCGGGCGTCGCGTCGTCATCAGCCTTGTCGCCGTAGACCGCGAGCCAGCCCGGATCGACCAGCACCTTGCCGGAGGCACGGAACGTTTCATCCGCGACGATGGTGGTGCGCACGGTCTTCTCGTATTTCGCCGACGGATGAAACACCGCGATGAAGCGGCGCGACACGAGGTCATAGATCTTCTGCTCGTCAGGGGACAGACCGTCCGGCTGCTGGCCCGTCGGCACGATGGCGAAGTGGTCGCTGATGTCGGCGTTGTTGAAGATACGTTTGTCGGGCTGTACCCAGCCGTTGTCAATGACGCGCTGCGCATGCGCATCGAGTGGCGTCGTGGCGAAGCTGGCCAGCGTGGTCGTGGCCGTTTCGAGATAGTCCTCCGGCAGCGCTCGGGAGTCCGTGCGCGGATAGGTGGTGGCCTTGTGCTTCTCGTAGAGCGCTTGTGCGATGTCGAGCGTCTTCTTCGCGGAGAACTTGAAGCGTTTGTTGGCTTCACGTTGGAGCGCGGTCAGGTCGAAGAGTGCGGGGGCGTGGCGCTCCTCGGGCTTCGACTCGTCCACCACGGACGATGGATCAACGCCTTTGCATTTATCGACGATAGCCTGCGCCTTCGCCTTGTCGAACCATCGAGCGCCGGTTTGCTCGGATTCGGCATCGCCCTCGCCTGCCGAATCGCTGCCGCCGTCGGCATCGCCGATCCACTTCGCGACATAGGTGCCTGCCTCTGCGCGAAACGTGCCGTGGATCTCCCAATAATCGCGCGCGACGAACGCGGCAATCTCGCGCTCGCGTATGACTGGCATGGCGAGCGTTGGCGTCTGGACGCGCCCGACGGGTGATACCTCGCGACGCTGCGTCTGCCGCTCGCGTAACGCGGTCGTCGCACGCGTACCGTTGACGCCGACAATCCAGTCAGCTTCGGAGCGGCAAAAGGCAGCGTCTGAAAGATGGTCGAATTCGGCGCCGGGGCGCAGATCGTCGTGCGCCTTGCGTATGGCCGACGCGACCATCGATTGAATCCACATGCGTTTCGTCGGCTTCCGGCACCCCGCCTTGTTGTATATGAGGCGGAAGATCAGTTCGCCCTCGCGCCCGGCGTCGCACGCATTGACGACGCTGGCCACGTCGTCACGTGCCATCAGCTTTTTCAGCCGGCTGAATTCGGCGGTACAGCCGTCGATGACCTCGAGCTCGAAGCTGTCCGGAATGATCGGCAAGGCGCCGATCTTCCACATGTCTTTGCCGTCGGCGACCGGCACCGTCTGTTTCACCAAATGCCCTCTTGCCGGAGCGACGATCGCGTCGTCGCTCTCGAAGTACCCGTCGGCTTTGGTGAAGCCGCCAAGCGCTTTCGCGATGTCAGCGGCGACGGACGGTTTCTCGGCGACTATCAGTGCTTTACCCATGTTCCTTCCTCGGTTCAGTTGCTCGGCTACAAGCGGCTTAGGACGCCGATCGCGTCTCGTTCGGCCGCTTGCTATTTTTCCGTAGAATGGCTACCATACGAAAAAAGTATATAGCATTATGAGTCACCGAGAAAGGACGATCCAATGCTTTTGAAGCGAGTCAGTGTCGCCGTCGGCCTGATGGCCGTCGCGCATATAGCGCATGCGTCTGCAACAGCCGGCGTCGTGGCCGTGCCGGCATGTGTTGTTCAGGCCGCGAACGATTACACGCTGCCGGTGCGTGGGCTGCTGGCCGTCTGGCTGACCGAGGGCGGCCGCCTCGGCACGGTGAGCAAGAACACGAACGGGACGGCGGACTATGGCCCGATGCAGATCAATACCGTGTGGGCAACGCGTCTCGAAACGCAGTTTGGCGTGACGCGCCAGATGATTACGGACGACTTCTGTTGGTCTGTTCGCGCAGGCGCATACATCCTGCGCTACGAGATCAACCAGGCGGGCGGCAGCTTTTGGGATGGTGTCGGGCACTATCACTCGCGCACGCCGCAGTACAAGTATCAGTACATCGAGCGCGTCTATCGCAACTCGATGAAATTTTGAGGATGACGCATGAGTGCAACGCAAGGTAAGCGCGACGACATGGGCCTCGTGTATCTCGGGATGCTCGGGCTCGCAGCGGGCTTCTGCTGGTTCATGTGGTACTCGTCGCATGCCGACATCGTGTACTACGGCCTCAAGCTCGCGTGGTATCAACTGTCGGCGCTCGATTGGCCGTTCATGCCGGATGCGATCCGGCGATGGAAGCAGGAGGTCGCCTATCTGGCCATGCGCCCAGCGACTGTGTCATTCGATCAGTTTCTCTCGATGATGAACCGGGCTGGCTACCTGTTCGTGTGGATTCCGATCTTGCTGGCGATCCGGGGCATCAAGCTCGCGGTGAAGCACAAGGCGAACCTAACCCGGCGAAAAGTCACGGTACAGACGCTGCCGTGGATCATGTCGAATCACTCGCCGGCGATCATCCCGTCGCTGTATTACGGCGACAAGGACACGTTGCTGCTGAACGTCGATCCGGAGGAACACCGGAGCTCGATCAATCCAGAGGAATGGGTCGAGCAGCACGGTCTGCTGGTGAACGGCGTACTGGACCGCGAGCGCTGCCGAGCCCTGTTTGTTGCGGATCTCGGTCAGCCCGTGAAGTCGCTGGACGAGATGAAACCGCAGGAGAAAGCGTTGTTCGCGATCTTCGGCACGCGGCTGCTCGCCGACGGGAAGGATGGCGGCAAGGCGCAGGATCTGCTCGATGCGCTGAACCGTTCGTGCCACAAGCATACGTGGAACGGTAAGAAGGGATACCCCGACCTGTCGATCGCGAACAAGCCGTTCGCGAAATATGCCCAGCATCCCGAAGCGCAGCGATGGCTCGAAAAGCATCCCTACCCGCGCACGCTGTTGCACGCCATGCACAAGGCGGCGCAGGGCTCGGGCAAGCTGCCGTCATCCCATTTCCGCTGGCTCAAGGGTATGGACCGGGGACTCTGGTACACCCTCAACACCACGGGCCGCAAAACGCCCTTTCTCGAATCGGCCGCAGTCTTCACGCAGACCCTGTGGGAAGACTTCGCGTTTGACAGCGGCTATCGGCTCACCGAGCCCCACGTCGACGATGCTGTCGACGGCGTGGAAGCCTACCTCATCAAAGTCGGCCTTATGGCCCCGCGCAAGAACAAGGAGTAATCCGTGAAGAGCAACGACATCATTCGGCCGTTCGAGAAATCGCTGCTTGTGCAGTTTGGCAGCACCGGGGAGTTGCAGCATGTCAGCACGCTGCGGCTCGATCAGGGCGTGACGTTCATTCGGTCGGGCAACACGATCGAGGCGCGCTATCACGATGGCACCGGCGAGGCGTTCGTCGTCGAGCGCTTTTCGAGCGAGCCGCTCGCGAACACGGCGTTTCATAACCTGCAGGCGGCGTTGAAGCGCTATGCACGAGTGCGACGATTCGCGGGCTACTGGAAAGCGGCGGTGAAATGGGGCTTCGCGCCCCTGACGGTGGCCGTCCTCGCGCTCGGGATCAACATGGCGGCGACGCGTGCGGTGGGCGGCTCAGCGGGCGGCATCGGTGCAGCGGGTGCAGCGCCGATGGTGCCGCTGCCTAGCAATTTGGGCACCGCCGCGGTGCAGCCGCCCATCGCGCGGCCGGCGGTGGCGTCGCCCGCCGAACTGGCTCTCGCGATGGCAGACGGCGCGAAGTCGGGCAAGTACGCCGTCCAGTTGTCGAAGGGCAGCAAGGGCACGCTGTACGTGTTTTCCGACCCATCGTGCCCGCACTGCCAGGATCTCGAACCGGAGCTCGACAAGCTCGCGAAGGATTACACGATCTACATCTTCCCGGTGACGGTTATTGGCGGCGAAGCGTCGTCGCATCGCACGGCGAAGCTCATGTGTGCGAAGCCCGACGCACGCGGCGCGTTGTGGAAGAAGATCGTGCAGGGTGACGATCTGCCGAACGCCGAATGCGCCGAGGGTACGGATGCGGTGGCCCGGAACGACAAGATGTTCCGCGTGATGCGGTTCCTCGGCACGCCGACCATCATCAATGCGGCCGGCGAGCAAACGCCCGACTCGATTCCGAACACGGCGGACGCGATCAATCAGTGGATGTCGACCGCGACGACGGCAAGCAAGTAAGGAACAGCATGGTCAAGTACATCCGGTTCGGCGATGACTTTCTGGACCGCCTCCGAAGCGAGACCGATCTGCCGGCGCTGATTGAATGTGACGTGAAACTCAAACGCGCCGGTCAGAGCTTGGTCGCGTGTTGCCCGTTCCACGAAGAGAAAACGCCTTCATTTCACGTGTCGCCCGACAAGAACACGTATCGGTGCTGGGGATGCGGTGCGCGCGGCGATGCGATCGAATGGATGCGGAACAAGCATCACATGTCGTTTCACGACGCTGTGGTGCATCTGGCCGGGGTGTGCGGCATTCCCCTGCCCGTCGAGGATCGGGACAGCGATGAGGATAAGGCGCAGCGCAAGCGACTCGCCACGCTCTATCAGGCACTGAAAGAGGCCGCGCGGGTGTTTTCGCGTGGCTTGGCGAAGAGTCCGGCCGCTCGCGCCTACCTCGAGGAGAAACGCGCACTGACGGCTGAGACGATCGAGCGCTTCGGGTTGGGCGTTGTCGCGAAGGGCGTCGTCGAGCTGATGACTGGCTCGACGAGTCGCGATGCGCTGCTGGCCTCCGGGCTTGCCGCGCAACGCGACGACGGCGAGATCTACGACCGTTTTCGCCATCGCATCATGTTCCCGATCCATAACGAAACCGGAAACCTCGTCGGGTTCGCCGGTCGTTCGATGATCGAGAAGCCCGACAAGACGCCGAAGTACATCAATTGCCCGGAGACCGAGATCTTTCACAAGGGCCGCGAGCTGTACGCGCTGCATCTTGCGAAGCCGGCGATCCGCAGCGGGCGAGTTGCCGTGATCGTGGAAGGCTATTTCGACGTCATCAGCCTGCACCAGGCCGGCGACGAGCGCGCTGTCGCGCCGATGGGCACGGCGCTGACCAACCTGCAGGTGCGCCGGTTACTGGTCCATGCGGACACGATCGTGTTCGCGTTCGACGGCGACGCGGCGGGACGCAAGGCCGCGCTCGCGGCCGCAGCCGTGCTGCTCGACGAGATGAAGGACGGCAAGTCGGCGCGCTTCCTGTTTCTTCCCGAAGACGAAGATCCCGATAGCTTCGTGCGGTCGCACGGACTTGAAGCATGGCACGCCGCGACGGAACAGGCTGTGCCTCTGAGTGCGTTCCTTGCCGACTACGTGGCTCACGGGCTCGACCGAAACGTGCCAGAAAGCCAGGTCAAGGCCGCCGAGAAGGCGAAAGCAATCCTCGCGCGAATCCAGCACGCCGAGCTGTTCGGCCGTGCAATGAAGGCGAAGCTCGAGGAAATCATCGGCGTCGCATTGGACTGACGGGACGATCTTTCATGGCACACGAATATCTGTTGAAGCGGGAGGCAGTCTGATGGCATTGGACCCGAATCACGAGATCGACTCGGCGAGACTGACAGTCGACACCCGCAGCGCCGAGCAGCGGTTTTTCGCTGCGCTCTACCGGCCGTCGACGTTCCGCAACTTCCTGGTGCTGTTCATCGGCCTGCAGGTCTATCTGCCTGCGCTGTGGCCGGTATGGGTCATTCTGCTCTGGATGATGGTCATGTCGTTTCAGGACCAGAAATTCCAGATGCCGCTGCGCATGCCGAAAGATGTCGGCGGGCTCGATCGTACTGACTACTACGAGGAACTCGTCGAAGAGAACATGCTGTGGGGCTTCGTGCGGCGCTCGAAGACCCTGCGCAAGTATCTCGTCGCCGGCGGCATTCTCTATCTCGGCTTCCTGCGATCGCGCAACCTGCACGATCAGGGCCGTGAACTCTGGCTGACGAACTCGGACGCGCGCACGCACATGTTCGAGGTCGGAACCACGGGTAGCGGCAAAAGCGAAGGGTTGATGGGCACGTTCCACAACGCGATTTGCTGGGGCTCAGGGGCCTGCTATGGGGACGGCAAGGCGGACTCGAATCTCGCCTTCTGCTTATGGTCGTTGTCGCGCCGTCACGGCCGCGAGGATGACTTCCTGATCCTGAATTACCTCACCGGTGGCATGGACCCGTTCCAGCGCATCGTGGACGAAGAGCTCGGCCGCTTTGCTGGCCGTGCGGTGCTCGCGCAGTCGAACTCGATGAACTCGTTCGGCGACGGCTCTGCCGACTTCCTGCTGCAATTGATGGCATCGCTGCTGCCGCGTGCAAGCGGCGACGGCGCGCAGTGGCAACAGAAGGCGCTGAACATGATCGACGCTCTGCTCCGCACGCTCTGCTACAAGCGAGCGAAGGGCGAGCTGGACATTTCGATTGGAGTGATCCGCCATTACCTCGCGCTGCAGAACCTAGTGCAGTTCTATATCGAAGGCCGCGAAGGCAAGATCCCCGAGCTGGCGTTCCTGCCGATCAAGGCGTACTTCGAGACCGGCCTGCCCGGTTTCAACCCGGCGCAGGCGCACGATCCTACGCAGTGGGACCCGGAAGTGTTCAACCAGCACGGCTATCTGACCGGGCAGTTCGCTCGCACGCTGTCGATGATGATGGACACGTATGGCTTCATCTTCGCCGATAAGTACCCCGAGATCGACATGCTCGACGTGTTGCTGAACAACCGGCTGCTCGTCGTGATGATCCCTTCGCTGGAGAAATCGGCGTCTGAGGCAGCGTCGCTCGGCAAGCTGTACATCTCGTCGATCCGCTTGATGATGGCGCAGAACCTCGGCTACCGGCTCGAAGGCACGAAGGCGGAAGTGCTGGATGCGAAGGCAACGAACGCGCCGAACCCGTCGGTCATCATCAGCGACGAGCTTGCCTATTACTTCGCCGAGGGCATCGCGGTCATGTTCGCTCAGGCCCGTTCGCTGGGCTTCATGATGATTGCCGCGGTACAGGACGTGCAGGGCCTCAAGCGCGGGGAGGCAAGCGAAGAATCGGCCTCGATGATCGCGAACACGAAGGTGAAGTGGACGCTCGCGCTCGAGGACCCGGAAGACACGTTCGAGCTCATCAAGAAAGCCGGTGGCGACGCGTATTTCAGCGTTCTGTCGGGTCACGATGCGACGATGGGCACGTTCACGACGTCGAACCAGGCGCAGGCGCAATCGAGCGTCGAGCGTCGCGAAAAGATCACGCTGAACGAGCTGAAGAAGCTCAACGCTGGCGAAGGCATGGTGATCTTCAAGGACGCCGTGGTGCCGTGCGCGTCGTACTACATCCCGGACGAGCACAAAAAGACGTCGAAGCTCCGGGCGCGTATCAACCGCTTCCTGCAGATCGAACGGCCGCAGTTCAAGCGTCTGCCGCGTAGCGCCGAGAAGGTCAGCAGCGCAGACGTGCATTCGGCCGACTACATCTTTGCGCAGCTCCGTCGGAGCGAGAAACCGTATTACCCGTCGCTGGACGATCCGATCCTGTCGGCGGTAGTGGGTGCCGTCGCCCACATGAACGACATCCAGCGCTTCGAGGTTACGCCGACGGAGCGCGGGATTGTCCTTTTTGAAGCTGCACGCAAGGCGATGAAAGAGGCCGAGGCAGCCGGCCGTTCCGGGTACATGCATGAGCCGCGTCACGACGATCCTATCGAGCTGATGCCGATGGACGACGACGACGATATACCCGAGTCCGCCTTCGATGAATGAGGAACGAAACGATGTCGCAACAAATCTTGATCGGTCATGACTTCTGGAAGCTCCGCGAGAACGTGAAGGTCCCGGTCTACTGGCGCGAAGCACAAGTGTCGAATCATCACGTCGGCGTCGCCGGCACGTCGGGCGCCGGCAAGACGCACTGGATTCGCCAGTTCGTTACGGGCATGCCCGACGACGTGGAAATCGACATCTTCGATTACCACGGCGACATTGAGATCGAGGGCGCGAAGACGGTGATGTTCAGCGAAGCGACGCGCTACGGCTACAACCCGCTCGTGCTGAACACCGATCCGCACTACGGCGGTGTGCGCCGTGCTGTCAACGACGTGATCGAGTCGATCAACAGCACGGCACGCCAGCTCGGCGGCAATCAGGAAGGCGTGCTTCGGCACTTGCTGACCGACTCGTACATGATGAAGGGAATCTTCTCGGACAATCCGCGTTCGTGGGCCCGACGCGAAGCGTCGGAGGCAGAGATCCGCGAGATGATGGAGGCGCGCAACTGGTCGGGGCTACGCGAGGTGTACCCGACGCTCAGCGACGTGATCGGCTTCGCGAAACGGAAGCTCAAGGCGCTGTGGATGGGCATCGAGGACAAGGATAACGGGCGGGCAGCGCTCAGCGCGTTCGATGAATACTGCCGGTCGATGGCCGCGGTGAACCAGCTTCGCACGAAGCTGGCCAAGAGCGGCGCGAAAGACGACGAGGACATGGAGCGCCTGCAGAAGCGCATGGAGACCGCGAAGGCGAAGGCGTTCGACACGCATGCCACGTTTTTGAACAGCCTCGAGAACGGCCGCGAGTTCGAAGAGGCGATGAAGTACAACAGCAAGGATGTGCTGTTGAGCGTCATCACGCGGCTTGAAAACCTGAATGCGACCGGCATCTTCAATCCGAATCCCCCGCCCTTCGGCAACGCCCGCGTGCGTCGCTACATTCTCAAACCGCTCGCGCAGTCCGAGGACGAGCTGAAGATGTTCGTGCGCTTCCGTATGCGAGCGATCATTCGCGAGATGATGCAGCGCGGCGAGTCGGGCGGGAAGCTGCGCCGGCTGATCGTGCTCGACGAGTCGAAGAAGTTCAACGACGAGGACGCGAGCAACCCGATCAACGTGGTCGTGAACGAGATGCGCAAGTTCGGCCTCGCGATCCTGCTCGCGGGCCAGTCGCCGGCACACTTCTCGTCCGACTTCATCAAGAACGCGGGCACGCTGCTGCTACTGAACCTGGCCACGGCCGATTGGGACGAAGCGGCGCGCAAGCTGAAGATTGAGGTCAAGGATCTGAAGTACCTGAAGCCGCAGGAAACGGGCGCGGTGCGGATGCTGGAGAAAGGGCAATCCGCATCGTTCCGCCAGGTGCGGTTCTGACGCGAGGGAGCCGAGACATGATGAACTCGTGCTTCATCCGGCGTTTGGTCGCTGCGGCCGCGATCGCCGTCACGGCGACGGGTGCGATCGCCGTGCAACCGCTGCCTGCCGGCGCTGCGTATGACCTCGGGTTCTCGCCGGCCGCAGGCTCGGCGAGCGCACTGGATGTCGTGCTGCGGGCGATCGACAGCGCGCGCTCGTCGATCGTAGTCGTTGCGTACAGCTTCACGAGCAAACCGATCGCGACCGCATTGCTGGCCGCGCGTCGCCGCGGGGTGAAGGTCGCCGTCGTTGCCGATCGCGGGCAGAACGCGAAGAGTTATTCGGCTGTGTGGTTCCTCGCGAACCAGGGTGTGCCTGTGCGGTTGAACGACCGATACGAGGCGACGCACGACAAGTTCATGGTGATCGACGGACTTCACGTCGAGACCGGCTCGTTCAACTACTCGTCGGCGGCCGCGAACCGGAATGCGGAGAACGCGCTGGTCCTGTGGAACGCGAAACCGCTCGCAGATCGGTACGGGGCCGAGTGGGCGCGGCTATGGCAGGAGAGCGTCGAGCTGAAGCCCGCATACTGAAAAAAGGCCGGATATCCGGCCTTTTTCATGCGTCAGGCGATGGCGGCCTTGAGGATCGGCCTGCCCTCTCATCGCGTGACGCGCTCGAGCGCTGCCACGAGCTCGTAGGTGTCGCCATAATGCCCGCTGAGTTTCTGGCGCGGCAACGCGTTCAACGCGCGAATGACGTCCGGCGCGATCGCAGCCAGCTCGCACAACGACATGACCATCTGCGCGTGGGCCTCGGTCAGCAGGTCGGTCAGGACCGGCCAGATCTCGCCGTTGGGCAAGGTGCCGACGACCGCCCACGAGACCGGCATGCCGCCGTCCTCGGTAGCCCGAACATCGAATGTGGTGAAGTCGGCCAGCGCTGCCAGCTTGTCGAAGAAGAAGATCGGTGCGCGATCGTTCATGGTGTTGCTCCTAGACGGTTGGGAGGTAGGCCGGGGACTGGTAGCCGCCAGTGGTTCCGGCCGGGATGCGGTGAGGCGTGGCCGTCACTGCATGGGATCTATTATAGTCTGATTACGTACATACGTAAATACGTAATTGCGTAAATATTTGGCTGGGGGGTTCGGCATGTCAGGCGGTCAAGGGGACGCCCGGAAGCCGCAGCGGAGCGCAGAGCTGGCCGCAGGCCAGGTCGAGCACCGAACGGGTGAGGACGACAGCGCAGCGGCCCTTGACGGGCTGGCGTGCCGGTGCAGACGCTCCAGTCGAGGGTGTGGGGGAAAGGTTCATCTCCCCCGCACCCTTGACGACAGAGGGCGACTCGCTCCCTTCCCGCAGGGCGGGAAGGGCGGGGGGATGGGTGGGTGGCCGCCGACGGCGGCCCTGCCCTGCTCTGCTGAATGCACGTGTGAAAAAGCCGCCCTTCGGCGGCTTCGTTACTTCATACGCGGAGCGCGTGGGCGGTCGGTTGGTGCCGGCGCACTCGCCGGGGCATCCTTTGTGCGCTGATCCGGCGGATCGAGCGTGATCTGGATGTTTGGATTCAATCGACACGTGGCCTTCTGAATCGAGTCCCAATGCCTGAACGGCACGGTGCCGACGTTCAGCGGTTTTTCACTGAGCGCGATCTTCGCCGGGTAGGTCACGACCTTCATGTGTTCCCAGCCCGGCTCGTTGATGACCGATGCGATCAGGTCCGGTCGCTGCATCAGGAGCACGTGAGGTTTCGACGGGTCGAGCGTGCTCGTATCGACGCCCTCGTGCTCGAGCTGCCGTTTCAGGATTCCCTGCAGTTCGTCCATCATGCTCCGCGACAGCCGTTGGAACGTGATGAAGTCGTGCTGTGGCAGATCCTCCGGCTTCATCATGAGCGGATTCTGTTTCTGGTCCAGCTTGACCAGCAGATCTATGACGGTGAACTGCAGGCGATTCTTGTCGGCATAGGCACGAGCCGCCATGAATCCTTCCTGCTTGCTTTGGTATCCGTATAAAGCGGAAAAAGCCCCAGGAACGGGGCTTTTCATAGGCAAACCGCAATCCTTCAGCGCGATCACGCGCGGCGCCGCACCTTCGTAAAAGTACACCGTCGATAGTTCAATAATATGCTGTGAGTCGGGCTTCTCACTCGTTGTCACCAGTATCACCTTGTTTAGTCCAGCCCTGAATCAGCACTTTCTCGACGTGCTGTCGGTCGCCAACACTGCTCACTACGTCAGCCATCGTCCGAAGAGTTTTCTTCGGCGTCAGCTTGAGCCGTCGCACTGCTTCGATCCAACGCATCACCGGCCGACCGGGCTTACCGTCATGCAATAGCAAGCGATATACCGACGGCGGCGAACGTCCGATCAGCGTTGCGAACTTGTCGCGATCCTGCGGCGTGTCCTGCAGCCCGAGGAAGTCATAAAACTCCTTGACGTCGGGCGGCAGTTCTACGGGCGCTGATTCAGGGTGTTGCCGATACAAATGAAGGAGCATGGCCACTACCGGATCGGCGATCTGCTTTGCCGAGTTCTCAGCACTGGTCAGCTCCTCCCACTTCGCTTTCTGCAAGCCGAATGCGTCCGCTGCCGCAACTTTCGTCAGACCGTTCTCGATCCTCCAGCGCTCCAAGTCAGTTCCGCAGATTGGCTGAAGCTGTTCATTTTTCATATCCATACTCATTCACGGAATGATAGCAAGGATGCCCCTCCGTGGGCAGTGTTTTCTAGGCACTTCCCAAGGCGGGCTATTTTGAATAATATACACGATACGAAATTCGCGCGGCTAGGGTTCAGCCCCACGATCGGCTCACGGTAACAACTAGGCGTTTAACGGCCTGTATGCGTCGTGACTTGAGGCGAACCCAGCCCTTCACTAACTAGGGAATGCCCTATGAGCGCTGAGTCTGACGCAGTTATGCAGCAATTCCGCCAAGCGGTTTACGAGCGCTTGGTCAGTCCAGGAACGGGTTCTCAAGTGTCGCCCGAGGGCTCGATTGGGCAACGGTCTATTGCGTATCGAGATTGGCTTATCACGGTCCGTAAGACGAAAGAATCGGAGGCCCTCGCACCCGACTTCGTGCGACATTGGGCCGTCGCTGACATGACCGCCTGGCATGCGATGCCAGGTGATCGACACGAGCTTGCGGCCGATGACATCTTTCAAAATATTTCCGCAAACGTTTCATATGCGGAAATTCTTCAGACAATCGATGCAGAAATGGTCGATCGTGTCAAGACACTCTCCGCTGAGAACGATCGAAGGTCCGCCGAGAAGGAAGAACGGAAAGCGCGCGACTACGTGGATAGTCGTGCGGCACTTCTCGCCGAGCAACAGGCAGCGCTGCGCATCGCTGAATCGTTCAAAGATGCTGGGCGTGTCCCCGATGCCGAATGGGCACGACTCGGCCGTGCTGTCGATCGCGTGTATCTCGGCGGCGATCGCGCCGACCTAGGCGCGGCCCTCGAACTCGCGACGACGATGGCGCGCGTCGATACGACGCGGCCCTGCCCTTTTCCCGAAAGCGCAGTCCAACGGGCTTTCGAAGGCGAACGGGCATATCAGGCGTCGCGGGCGTCGGCGAATCACGAGGAAGTGATCGCCGATTTGGCCTTGCGAGCTGGCAATGAAGGCGATCCGGCACCGCGCTATGTTCTCGAACGTCGTCAGGCGGTCGAGCACTATGCGTTCGGTTTGGAGCTGCGCCTCAAAGCCCTTAGAGCAGCGAACGCCGATACGTTTGCGCTGCGAGAGACGCAGGATCTGCTGGCTGTCGCCCACGCGCGAGCGAAGTCGCTCGCGAGCGACAGCCCGGAGACCGCGAGCGCCGAGAAGACCGACGAGGCCATGCAAGCAGCAGCAGCTACCGCACCTGCCGCTGCGCCGGTCGCGGCGTCGCCGTTGCCTGCAGCGGAAGAAGCCGACGGCTTCGCTGGCGAGGCCAAGGACGGCGACGCCGACGACAAACCGTTCGATCCCGAGCTGGCGATCAGCAAGCTGCTCGAAAACGTCACGTACAAAGCTCAGAAGGACGGCAGCGTCCTCTACATGGTGAGTGAGCGCCCGGCGTTCATCGATCACGGTCAACAGATCGTGATGGCTAGCAAGGCGAATGAAGATGAAGAAGCGATCCTTGCCGCGATTCTGCTCGCGAAGGAGAAGTACGGCGGCTCGTTCGAGTTGACGGGTAGCGAGGCGTTTCAGCGGCACGCGATCGAGATCATGCTCAAGCATAAGGTCGACGTGACGTTGAAGAACCCGCAACAGGACGCGCTTCGCCGCGAGCTCTCGAAGGCCGCGGGTGAGGAGCCGAAGCTGCCGGAAGCGCAGGAAGGGGCGGGACCGAAGCCGCTCATCGGCAAGCCGGCTAACGGCGATCAGGAAGCGGGAAACGCGCCCGTGACGGCCTCGCCGTCAGATGCAGCGGATGACGCGCCGGCGAGCCGCCTAGCGGCCGATCTGCTCCCCGTGCGCGCGCTCGATTGGTGGTCCGTGCAGCGCGAAGCGATCCAGGTGTGGGCTAAGAGCGATGACGAGCTCAAGACCGACCTCGAGCAACTCGGGCCGCAGCCCTCCTCCGATCTCATTTACTGGTTCGACAAGGCTGGGAAGCCTTGCGATCCGCCGGCGGACGCCGACGGCTATCTAGCGAACATGAAATCTGAACCGGCCGGCTTTGTATCCGGTTCGGAATCCGAATTGCGCGTGCGCGACGCAATGGGCAATGGTGAAGTTAGCGCGAAATCGTCTAACAGTGAGGTAACTGCTATGAGTGACAATCAGGCATCAAAAGAGAACGAGCCGAAATTGATCTTGCGCGGTGTGCGCAAGCTCGACAATGGCGAGTTCGACACGACGGCGCTGCTGTTCAAGGGCAATGGCGACTATCTGCAGGGCTTCATCAAGGTCGGCGACGAGAAGCACCAGGTGATCGCGCACATGAACGAGCGCAAGAACCCTGATCCCGAGACCGGCGAGATCAAGCCGAACTTCCTGAAGCTCGTCGAGCCGCATGGCAATGGCGACGACACGAACTGGAAGGAACTCGGGTTCGGTAACGCCGTGAACCGTCGCTCGGACGGGAAACCCGTATACTTCGACGAAGTGTTGTTCAGCGTCGGGAACGAAGTCATCAAAGCGCGGATCACGAAGAACGTCGACGACGAGCTGCACCGGAAGCTGGGCTTTCAGGAGGCGCGTCAAGCGCGTCCGAAAGACGACAGCAAGAGCAGCGCGGCTCCGGGAGAAGCGAGCCCAAAACCGACGGCGCCGGCAGCCAAAGCAAAGGAGGACGCGGCCGGCGCTCCAAAAGCACGCCGTAGTTCGCGCGCTAAGGCTTGACGCCGTGCCGCCTGTTAATCCATCGAGGGAATCGCCATGAAAATCTATGTACGCGCGTTATTCGTGCTGTTGCTGTGCTCTGCTGTCAGCGTACAGGCAGCGACCTGCCGAAGCGGCAGCGCTGCTGCGCAAGGCAGTCAGAGCGGTTACGATCGGGATAAACAGGCTGCGCAGCAGACTGCCCAAAGCGAACGGTCCTCCTCGGACATTCTTGGAAAATGCGTGGGCGGTATCACTTCGGTGCTTACCGCCCCGCAATTCCCGTCCCTCTCTGACATCTTCGACCAGATCAAGAATAAGGTCTGCCAGATCGCAAGTGATCAGGTCAACGGCGTCGTCGGTGACGTCAATGGCCAGATCAACGGCGTGATGAACGGCATCAACGGCCAGGTCAGCAGTGCTGTGAATGGCACGGGCGCTGGCCAGATAGTTGGCAGCGTGCCGCAGATCAGTGGCCCGTCGTTGCAGCAGACCAGTGCAGGGTCGTCGCAATCGTCGGCCTTCTGGAGCAATATCTGGAAATGACGATCCAATCGCGATCCTGCCAAAAGGCCACTTCGGTGGCCTTTTCTTTTGCCCGGCGCCAGCGCGCGAGCGACCTCTGCCGGGCAAAAAAAAACCGGCCACAAGGGCCGGCGAGAAGTCCTCTAGCGTTATCCGAGGGCCGTGCTAGAGGCTGAGAGACATCATGGCCGCGGCGCGCGGCTGGACGATCGGTTCGGCGCGTTTCGCAGGTCGGCGGGTGCGAACAAATCCGCGTAGCAGATCGGCCCTTGGGTCGCTCCGGCCGTGCGATGCAGCAGCTCGGCCGACTCGCGCCCGTGGACCTGCACCGGAAACGAGGGAGCGCCATTGGAGATGAGCCAGAAGCTCCGCGTGATTCCGTTGGTGAAGCCGATGTGCGTGCGGCCGCGCTCGTCGTTCCATGCGCCGACGTCGGCGAGCGGTACCGGATTGGAACTGCCTTGCGCGAATCCGTCGACCGCATACGCATACTTGTAGTCGCGCGGCATCTGCGAGCGCAAAACGCACTGCTCGTCGCTGCGCAACCATGCGAGGTAGAAGGCGTCGGCGTCGACATGCACCGCGAACATCTCGTTTCCGATGTGGCCAGCGGATGCCGACATGTAACGATCGGCCTGACCTGGTACAGGGATGCGCCATACGGCGCGATCGTGGCCGAGCTGGTGAATGTTGCACGCCTTCGCGCGTGGCGAGGCTGCGACTTGGCGCTCGAGGTTGCGAATCTCGCTCGCACGCGCAATGGAAATGCGGATTCGCTCGAGCATCACTCGTGATCCTGGAAGCGGTTGCGATACCACCACGGACGGGCGTAGATGCGCGAACCGCGCAGCAGGTGCAGGAACTTCTGCCATAGGACCTTGAACGTGAGGCCGAACTTCGCCAGCACGGCGAAGAACACGATCACGCCCACGGCGGTCCAGAAGGTCCACCAACGCATGTGGAACAGCCAAACGAAGATGGGCATGTACGCGATGCAGGGAATGCCGAGCAACGTCGGTGTCTGCGAAGCGTGGCGCCAGATGGAGATGCTCATGCTGCCTCCTGCGAACGGATACGGAATGCTTTATGGCCGGCCAGTTCGATGAATTCGCTCTTGTCGATACGGCCAGCCTCGTAGAGAGCCCAAGCCTTATCGTCCAGCGTCGCCTTTTGGGACTCCAGACGTGCGCGGATTATCGGTGCCCATTGGTCGTAAGGCTGCATTTGCAACTCGTTCTTGAAGTCGCGATCGAATATCACGAACTCACGAACGGCAACGCGCTTACCGTCAGTTGTCTTGAGCAGGCGCTGCACGACAATGACACGCAGGCAGCCGAGCAGACGCGAAGCGACGGCCGACTGCTGTTGCGGTGGATAGACCTGAATCGCGCGGTTGATCGTCTCGGCGCACGACTCGGTGTGCATGGTGCCGTAGGTCAAGTGACCGGTCAGACCAGCCTCGATCGCAGCGTCGATCGTCTCAAGGTCGCGCATTTCGCCGATGCCGATGATGCTCGGCTTGCGGCGCATGGCATTGCGCAGGCCAGTGGCGAAACTCTCGATGTCGCGACCAACTTGAGCTTGGTGCGGCTGCGGGCCTTTCCAGTGCGCACCGCCGAGCACGAATTCGATCGGGTCTTCGTAGGTGATGACCTTGCGGTCCGGCATGTAGATGCCGGCATAGCCGTAGACACCGGATTGAAGTGTGGTCTTGCCCGAGCCGGTCGGGCCGCAGACGAGAACGAGGCCCATGCCGGGATAGAACGCCTCAAACAGCTCCTGCTCGATGCCCATCTTGGTGATGTCGGGCAAATCGAACGGGATCAGGCGCATGGTGATCGCGTAGGCCATGTCGAACCGTGCCACGCGACCCTGGATGAAGTTGCAGCGGAAACGAAGGAACTTGCCGCGCTCGATGCCAAGCTCTTCCCCGGCGAGCTCCAATGAGCGGTCCGCGCCGTGACCGCCACGCACATTGTTCTCGACCTCGGCCTGCCACACTGAACTGAGCAGGCTGGATAGATGGCCCTGCTTGATCGTGTGGGTGCTCGCCTGCCGCTGACGACCGTGAATTTCGACCCATGCGTAATCGCCGCCCTGCACGAGAATGTCCGAGACGCCATAATCCGAGCAATATTTCAAGAAGTGCTTGAAAGTATGCGCGGTCACGTCGCCCCGAAAATCGTAGGGCTCGAACTGGATGAGTTCACTCATTTCTCGTCGTCGCCAAGCGGTCGGCCTTCGATCTGCGTTGCCGGTGGTTTGGCAGCAGGCGCAGTGCCCGACTGCGGAACTGGTGCGACCTTCGGCGCGGGCTGTTCGCCGCGATTGACGGTTGGGCTCCACTTGTTCGGGTTCGTTTCGAACGTTGCCTTGCTCGTCACGCGGCGCAGGGTATCGCCGAGCATGAGTTGCCGGCCGTCACCAGTGACCGTCTGACGGGATTCAGCGACGCGCGTAGTGGAGATCATGCCCTCCTGCACGAGCGTCGAGTACCGCACCATGCCGGTGTAGTCACGCGTGAGCCGGTTGAAATTGGCGGCAAGGATCGCATCCGCCTGCTGTTCACCTGCGCTCCACCCGTTCTTGACTGCATCGCGCCAAACAGCCTCTTCGTTGCCGTTCTGCGGCCGAGTATCGAAGGTCGGAAGATCGACACCGCCCTTCATCGGGAGCCCGACAAACAGGTAGTCTCGCCACGTCGGCGGAACGCTGACGAAGCGCTCTTCCTTCTCGATCTTGTAGACGCGATTCGCGGTGCGAATCTGGTCGGGCGAGAACGACGACAGTTCGCGGGCCTCGACGATAACCGGAGGAATGGTGCCGTTGCGGTTGATGAGCGGCGAGAACTGGAAGATGGTATCGAGGTTCTCGGCGCGTGCGTTGAGCGCGTCGCGAAGTACGCGCGCACGTGCGGCCATGCCGCCGCGGAAGCCTACCGTCTTGCCGGCTTCGGTGAGCATCTGCATGCGCAGATCCGTGAGGCCGGTGGTCGCCTTCGACGGCGGATTCAGGAGCGAATCAAGCGTGACCGGCTGATCTTCAGGTGCCGGCGTCGACGCCTGAGCTTCGGGTGCCGGCGCAGCCGGCGCCTGAGCGACCGGGGCCGATGCCGAGGACGCTGTTGCCGGCGTTTGCGCCTGCTGGGCCGATGCGGCGGCCGGGGCTTGGGTCTCGGCAGCATGTGCCATGCTGGCCACGAGGAGCGGGATCGCCGCGACGACAAAGCGCTTCATGATCGTCTCCCCGTATCAGGACTGCGGACGGTTGTATTGCAGTACCAGCTTATCCGGGTACTGCGTGACATCGGCGCGGTAGCCGATCTGCGCCCGGACCATCTGCATCACGGCGTCGTAAGACGCGTCCTTGACGTCGATGTTGACCGGCAGCGGCATGCGCAAGCCCATGAACGAGAACGCGAGTCCGCGATCGTGCGCGAGCTTGTTCAGGAGCTGCAGGGCGTCGCCCTGCCACGAGAGTGTGACGCGGTGCTGATCGTCGACGATCGACACTGGCAACTTCGTGGTCGCCTGATTCAGCGCACCGGCCTGATACAGGTCGGCCTGCGCAGATTGGATCTTCTGCGAGGCGTCGAGGATCTGGCGATCGATTTCGGTTTGAGCGTTGTCGGTCTTCGGCTGGGTCGCGCAGCCAGTGAGCGCGAGGCCGATCAGCAAACCGGCAAGGGTGTAACGCGGCATAGCCATAGGTGGCCCTCCTTTTAAATTTCGTATTAAGGTTACTATACAAAACCGAAGAGGGCAATGAAAGGGGCTATTTCCGGCGTTGTTGCCTAGTCTTTGCGTCGCGGCTTGCCCGCGCCAACTCGGCGGCTCTGGAGCGACGCAGCGCGTCTTGAGCCGCGTCCTTGAGGCGGGCGTCGATTTTGTATTCGAGCATGATGTCGATTGCCCGGCGCTTGAATTCCTCACTGCCGGTGAGTTCGAACGTGCCGCCATACTTCTCGGCGGCCAGGTGCAGGGCTGCGGCGATCGCGGAGTTGTCTGCCGCGCCCTTCGCCAACACGTCGATGCGTCTGCCAAGGTCGATGAAGGCGTCGCGGCCGTCGTCGACACGGTACACGACCGTTCCGTCCCGACGAACGCGGAAATAGATCCCTTCCGCGATGTCACGCGCTGTAGGATCAGCGTCGTCCGGATGAACGATGCCGTCCGCTCCGTCGTTGGCGAGCGCCCGCTCAAGCTCCTTCGCACGCCGTTTCTCGCTATAGGTGAAGCCACGCAGTTGGCTGATAGCTGCTGCGTCGCCAGTGGCCGCCTGACGCTCGACCCATTCACGATATGGCTGGCGTCGGTTTGACTGATCGTCGCGCAATGCCTTGCGCTCGTTGCGGATCTCCCGCTGAAGCCGATCGCGTGCGCGCAGCGTCTCGAAAGCGATCACGCTGTACAGGGCCTTGCGGGCGGCTGGATCGGTCACTGTTTGACGTACCTCGAGGCGACGCTGACGCGCGTCGGCCCGAATCGCCGCGAACCGGGCCCGGACGTCGGTCGGGTCAAGCCGGCGATAGACGAAGCCGCTTTTGTACTCGTCGTACCGCGCGCGCAGCTCGCGCCGAGCCTCTGCGCGCTCCTGCCGGCGCTCTTCGCGAACCTTGGGATCGCGTTTCAGTGGTCGATGCTTGTCGTAGGTCAGAACGGAGTCGGTTGTCGACTCGGACGGCTCGAACGGGCCGAGGCGCTTGACTAGCCTGGCTCTGCCAAGCGCCTCGTGCATGTCACTGGCCTTGATCGGCGTGGTGTCGCCTGAGTTCAGATCAAAGATCGCGAAGCCCTGCCCCTTCTCGCGCAGTTCGAGACCGTATTTCGCGAGAAGGTTGTGCAGTTGGCGCCAAGTGAGCTGGTCGTTCTTCAGCGCAGCTAGCAGCGCCTTGCGCGGTTCGCCGCGCGCGTAGGTGAACAGGCTTTCCTGATCGGCATGCCGCTCCATGTCGGCCGCCGGCGTCGGTCGCTTGCCCTTCGTGCTGGGATCTTTGCTCGCCCAATCGATGACGACTTGGCCGTTACGCTCGAACACGGCGTATGGTCCTTTGTCGTGCTGCCACCCGTTCTGGAGTTCGAGCTCGCGCATCGCACGATCGAGCTTGAAATAGTCCCGCTCCGGATAGACCGCCGCGAACGTGTCGGGATTGACGCGATTCACGGCGATGTGCAGGTGTGCGTTGTCGGTATCGCGATGCACGGCGAACACGTACTGATGATCGGCCATGCCGACAGCCGCGAGCGCGTACCTGCCAGAGTCGAAAGCCTGCTCGTCCGTCGGCGATTCCGACGACGGCCACGACAGCACGATGTGATACACCGGGTCCTTGACCCGCGGATTCTGTGCCGCGACGGCATTCATTTCGCCGGCAGCGGTCGCCAGCGACAGGCAGTTATGTTCGCATGCGACGCCGTTGAGCGTTACGACTCGCTCGGGCTCGCCGAGGAGTCGCCCGAGGTCGGCGACAACATCTGATGCATCTCGTCCATACCTTCGTTGAGCGGACTCAGCATTAAACGCAAGGTTGGCTCGACGGGCTCGGGCTCGCTCTTGAAAGTCTCGATCAGCTTGCGGAGCCTGTCGGAGATAGCTTGCTGCTGCTCGTAGATGGTTTCGAGCACGGGCAAGGCTTCGTTGATGTTGATCGCCATCTACGCCTCCTCGTCCACGAGCTGCGTCTTCAACTCGCTCGTCAGATCGACCATGTTCTGCCCCATAGGCAGCAACAGCCCTTCGAGCACTTTCAAGACGGACTCGGACGGCATCTGCATCAATAGAATCAGTTCGTCGAGCAGCGCGCAGATGGTCTTCTGCTCCTGCGAGATGTTCTCGAGCACGCTCAAGAATTTGGTGGTGTCTTCTTCGGTCGCTTGGATCGAGCTCGTCATTTAGTTTCTCCTGGTCGTCGTCGCGGTTGGTGATGTACTCCACCAGGTCGCCGAAGTCGGACCTGCCGTCTTGGCGTCGCTCGGGGATTTTCGCCAACATCGGTCAGTCACCGATCCGTGCGATGGCTGCGCGAATTTCAACGAGGACTGCAGCAAACTCTTTGGACAGCACGCCGCCGCCCTCGGTGAACAGATGTTTTTGCAGTCCGCCGAGGCGGCGCAATTCGTTGATGATGTGCGCCTCCATCTTGCTGCGTGTGCGGCGGCCAAGGCCGCACGCGCGCAAGTATTCCGGCACGGTGACGCCGGAATCGGTGGCCTTCTCGCGAAGAATGGCCAACTGTTCGGGCGTCACCCTCACCATTACGTGCTTCGTTTTCTGTCGTTCCTCACTGCCACTCACACTGGACTCTCATGCTGTTGGGGTCTCGGGGCTTCGCCCTGAGCAGGGACGGTAGGCTGCGCAGAGGGAGTGAAACGACTGGTGCGCTGCCGG